>URHQ01000024.1 GCA_900547655.1 uncultured Collinsella sp. | reverse complement strand
CGGCACGGCCGCCGCGGGAGCCGGCCTGGTTGCCGCCACGCCCGCCACGATAGCCGCCACGACGCTCCTCGCGGGTATCGTCGTAGTTGCGCCAGTCATCGCGACGATCGCGGCTGGCACGCGGGTCACGACGATCGCGCGACTCGTTAGAACGACCAGCGCCGCCGCGGCCGCCATTGCCGCGAGCACCCTCGCGACGCTCGCCACCGCGGCTACCGCGCTCTTCAAAGCGCTTGCCGCCACGGGACTCACCGCCACGGGCAGCACGCTCACCGCGACGCTCGCCGCCGCGACGCTCATCACGGCCACTGCGCTCGTCATCACGACCGGAACGACGGCGGTCGCCCGCACCGCGCTTGCCACCGCGCGAACCGCGGCCCTCGTCCTCGCGCTCAACACGACGACGACCGCCGCGGTCCTCGTCCTCGCGGCGACGGCGATGTGCCTCGCCCTGGAACTGCTTGGCACGACGCTCGGCACGGTTGCCGCGCGCAGGCTGCTCAGCGGCACCAGCACCAGCGCGCTCCTCGGCAGCCATCTCGCGGGCCACGCTCTCCACGGCCTCGTCCACGCGAGCCTGAACGCCCTCGCGCACGCGGGTCTTGCCGCCGCGCTTGGGGCGGCTCGGACGCTCGCCGTCGCCACGGCGCTCATCACGACCGCGGTTGGAACGACCGGCCACATCACCGTAATCGTCGCCGTTGCGCTTGCCGTCGCGGCGTGCCTGCTCAAGCTTCTTCTTGCTCTTGGACTTGCCGCGCTTAGTCTTCTTCTTCACCTTAAAGGCCGCAGGGTCGCGCTCGGGATCAACCGCAGGCGGGTTGGGACCCACATGCAGGTCGCCGGCCTCGTAGATGTCGGCAGTCTTGTCCATGAGCTTCTCGATCTCGTAGAACTCGTCCACGTCCTGCTCGGTCACAAACGTGATGGCCCAGCCCAGCTCGCCGGCGCGGCCCGTGCGGCCAATGCGGTGGATGTAGTCGGTCGGCTCGGCTGGCACGTCAAAGTTCACGACGTAGCGCACGTCGCTAATGTCGATGCCGCGGGCGAGCACGTCGGTTGCCACCAACACGTCGACGGTACCGTCGCGGAAGGCCGAAAGGGCACGCTCGCGCTGGGCCTGGCTGCGGTTGCCGTGAATCGCGGCGGCCTTGATGCCCTTACGCTCCAGACGACGGCAGCAGCTGTCGGCGCGATGCTTGGTGCGCATAAAGACAATGGTGCGCTCCGGGCCCTCCTTCTTGAGAAACTCGGGCAACAGGTTGTTCTTGGCCTCGATGGACACCGGGAACACAAACTGGTCGACGGTGTCGGCGGTCGACGTGGCGGGCGCGATCTCCACGCGGGCCGGGTCGCTCACCAGATCAGTGATCTCGCCCACGGCCTCCTCGTCGAGCGTCGCCGAGAACAGCAGCGTCTGGCGCTCGGCCGGCGTCTCGCGCACAATGCGGCGGACGGCGGGCAAAAAGCCCATGTCGAGCATGCGATCGGCCTCGTCGAGCACCAGCACCTTGACCTCGTTCAGGTGGCAGGCGCCCTGCTCGATCAGGTCGACCAGACGGCCCGGCGTGGCGACCAGGATATCGCAGCCGTACTTGAGTGCCGCGGTCTGCGGCTTGTAGCTCACGCCACCCACGACGGTCACGGCGACATGGCCGGTGACGTCGGCGATCTTGCTCGCGACCTCGTCGATCTGCTGGGCGAGCTCGCGCGTGGGGGTGATGACGAGCATCACGGGGCCACGGCCGTTGCCCTCGGGCTTCTTGGCGCCGCGACGACGGTTGCGGCCGCCGCGCTCACGCACGGGCTTGGGCGGAGCGATGTGCTCCAGATTGTTCATGGTCGGCAGCAAAAAGGCGGCCGTCTTGCCGGTGCCGGTCTGGGCGGCGGCAAGCAGGTCGCGGCCCTCGAGCACCACGGGGATCGAGCCGGCTTGAACGGGCGTGGGCGCCGTGTAGCCCAGGTTCTCAATAGCACGAAGCATCTCGTCCGAAAGCCCCAGCTCGTTAAAGGCGGGCAGGCTCTCGGTAGCGGACTCGACGGCCTGGGCAGCATTTGCCTCATCGGCGGCATCGAAGGCAGCCTGGGTCATGGCCTCGCGGGTCTCGTCCAGGATCTCGGCGTCGGTGACGTCGGATACAGAATTACGCATATGTTGTTGTTCCTTATCTGCACGCGCTATGGGCACGGCATGCGGCCGCGCTGGCGTGCGTGGTAGTGCGCTAATACATACAAAAACGGGTGCGCACAGAGAGGACGTTGCTCAGCACGCTGGCGATCGCTTTGGCAGCCCTATCACGCGCCGTCCAGACGCAGCAGCTCTAAGCGATGGAGCAGATTCGCCGCCGGTTAGTATACCCGTGCTTCGCATGCCCCCACGTAAACCACAGATGACGAGGTGGACGAGGTGGGCCTGGCCGATTGTCTCAATCTGTAACAGATGCAGGGCAAAACCGGGTCCAAATGTTACAGATCAAGACAGAGGGGGATTTCCGTTCAGTCCAAACCAAATCTCTCGGTCTTCCTGCAATTTCGAACATGTGGCCTATAATGTTGCTTTGGTTACGCTATATATTGCGCAGCCATTTAATACGTCGCCCACCGGGGCCATTAATTCCTATCGCCATATTGGCTAGGAAGCAATCAAAGGAGGTATCCGTGGCAGCAGAGACGCCTTGCTCGGTCCTCTATAACGATATTCGCTCGTTCGGCGGTCTTAAACATCTCGAGATCGCCCGAATGCTCATCAATGGAAACTCTTATCTCGGCAGTACCCTGCTCGAGAAATGCTCTTCCAACCGCTCGTATCTCACCCGTTACATCGTCCATCGCAAGCCTGACCAGTGCGCGCCCGCCATCTACAGCGACTTTACCGTCACCACGCTCAACCTTTCCGCGGCAATCTGCAGCAAGCTCGGCGGCGGCGAGTCCGCCTATCAGGCAATCGCCGAGCACTATCGCGGTCCGGCCGCCAACGAAATGATGTCGGCTCTCGCCAGCTACAAGCTGGACAGCCGCCTATATGCAAATGCCCTCAATCGCATCGACAACTTTGACGGCAATGCCGTGCGCGAAAAAAGCACGCTCTTCTTGATGCTCTTTGTAGCAACGGGGGCGCTCGCCGATCCCGTTCAGGGCGTGGCCACCGTCGAGCGCTTTTGCGACAGCAAGACGGGCGGGCACTTTGGCACCACCGAAACTACCGTCGGACGTGGCTTTATGAGCAGCCTGGAGCAGCCGCACACCGTCGCTCCCAACCTCGGTCTGCTCAGAACCCATGCCGACAACTGCGCCGACATGCAAATCCATCCCCTCACACGCGATCCGCGCGGCACCGTGATTGGTTCTTTGCCCAAAACCTCGCCCAGCATCACCGATGTAGGCGCCGACGCCTCGCGCGAGCATCTTCGTATTTGGCTCGAGGGTGAACACTGGTACGCCCAGGGCCTTGGGTCGACCAACGGCACAGTACTCGAATCGGGCGCAGGCGACGGCGATATTGTGATTGAGCCGCCCCGCGACCAACGAGAGCCCGGCAAAGTCTATCCCCCCGTGGAAATCGCCAACAGCGACAGGCTCCATCTGGGTCTCTACACGACATTCCTTGTCATTGTGGACTAGCACGGACAGCGATCGGAAGACGGTCGCCGTCCGTCTTTCGTCTTCTACCTTCTGCGTCGTAAACGACAATACTCAGCGGCACACGTGAGCAGTGCGGCTATCATGGTACTTTACCGATATCCGCACTGCTCACGTGTACGCGCGGCAACCCATGCCAGACAAAGGAACGCCATGGATACTACCGATAGCGCCTATGGCGACAAACTCATCCGTCTCGATACGTTCGATACCGCCGTGGCGGTCGACCCCAGCGCCGAGGACGACGCCAAGCGTCGGTTTATGACGCTTATTCTCCAGACGGCCCACCGCAACAACGGCAACATCGGGCACGTGCTGCGCGCGACCAACACGAGCGGCGAGGTCTTTGCCGTCAAGCTACTCAAGGACAACGCCATCCTTTCCGGCCAAGCCCCCGACCGCTCCGCCGAGCAATCGGCAGCGCACCTGGCCAACACCGCTGCGCTGTTTGAGGAGTACCGTCATCTGTGTACCGTCTCGCACCTGCGCGGATTTCCGCGCGTCTATGGCTACGGATCGTGCGAGGATGACCCGCTCATCCTCATGGAGTGGGTCGAGGGCACCTCGCTCAAGCAGGCGCTGCCCCTGCTTCCGCACGACGCCTCGGGCGGGCTGACCACCCAGATGGTCGCCGCCGTCGGAAACGCCGTGCTTCGTGCGCTCTTGATGACCCAAGGCCTCGTGAATCCGGTCGTCCATCGCGACCTGTCGCCTGCCAATATTATGTTCCGCACCACCAGCCGAACGCTCGAGCAGCAGATTGCCGATTGCTCCTTTGACCCCTGCCTCATCGACATGGGCTCCGCGACCATGGCTCTCGGCGACGACACGATCACCCGGCGCGCCGACATCTGGCGCTTTGCCACGCCCGCATACGCCGCGCCCGAGATGCTCACGCAGGATATCGAAGGCATCGCGGCCCTTCGCCGTTCGCCGGCAATCGACGTCTATGCGCTTTCGAGCATTCTGTACCAGCTCTACAGCGGTCGCAAACCGTTTGACTTTGAGTCGACGGACGCCGCTGCAACCGGCTCGTTCTATCTCGTAAAGACCAAGACCAAGCCGGCACCGCTCGAGCCGCGCTGCGAGGGCGATGAAGCGCTCGTCCAAATCATCATGAAGGGTCTCTCAGTCGAGCAGTGCGATCGTCCCACCGAGCAGCAGATGCTCGAGGTGCTCTCGGCATACCTCACCGATGCCGAATCCGAGGGCCGCGAAGGCACAGGAGACGAGGCCGCGATTGATATCGATTCTGGCACGCACCTTAAGGTCGACGTCGCCGGCGAGCGCGCACGAGAGATCCTGAATCAGGCCCGCCACGATGCCATGACCCGCCGCCGCTTTATTATCGGCGGCGCTATCGCAGCCGTTGCGGGGCTCAGCGTTATCGGGGCGGCAACCCATGGCTTTGGCATCCCCGACTACCTTGACGGCATCCGCGGTTCACTTGACGACTACACCTGGGATCAGCTGCAGGAGATTTCGCTCAAGATTAAGGCCGCCGAGACCCGTAGCGAGGCACGCGAGATTGCCAAGCGCTATCACCTGCTCGATGCCGATGGGCATATCCCCTATCCGTGTACCAAGCGTGTCACGCTCACCAACGGGCTGCAGGTTGGCGCGCAGCTTGTGGGCATCCGCCACGATGAGCTTCTGGACGGGACGGGCAAGGCCGGACTAACGTTTATGTTCGATGCGGGTATTGCCGAGCGCAACGCTGCGGCTGAACCGCCGAGCGCCGGCTGGGCAGATTGCGAGCTGCGGGAATGGCTCAACGGCGACGGCCTTAAGCTGCTGCCCAACGAGTTGCGCGCGCTCATTAAAGGGGTCAAGAAGGTCTCGAACAATGTGGGCGCCGCCAACAGCGCATCGTGCCTGAGCGAGTTGCCCGCAACCCTTTGGCTGCCCGCCATGGTCGAGCTGTGCGGTACGCAACCGCCCGATTCGTTTACCGAGGACTATCACTACCTGGCAGACATCTACAACGGCGAGGGCAAGGAGTATCAGCTCTTCCGCGAGCTCAAGGTGAGCCCGTATTCCACGAACGAGACGATGGTCCGCCAGTGGAAGGGCAAGGACACCTGTTGGTGGGAGCGCACGGTGAGCCCCGACACATCGGAGAGCGAAGGCACGCTCTATATGAACCGCGTGGGGCACGACGGCGACGTCTTTACGTACGCAACGCCTGCGGAAAGGCCAAACAAGCTAACCTGTGTGATCCCCGGGTTCTGTATCTAGGCGGCGGGCGTCTTGCCGCAACGGGATCCCTCCCCGTCAATTGTCTCGATCTGTAACAGTTAGAGGTCATTTTCCCTGCTAGATGTTACAGATTGAGATGATTGGTTGGGACGGTCCATCAGCCAACCATCCATCCTCATCTGTAACGAAATCTCATATATTATTTCTGTACTGGACACCCCCAGGGGGTATGGGTGTATAGTATCGGATGGTTAACATTTCCGACACTACGTCACAGAAAGGAGAAGCCATGGCTCAAGATAAGTTCGATGTGGGCGGCATGACGTGCGCCGCCTGCCAGGCGCACGTGGACCGTGCCGTGAGCAAGCTCGACGGCGTCCAAAGCGTCGCGGTCAACCTGCTCGCCGGCTCCATGCTGGTCGACTACGACCCCGCGCAGGTCTCCCCCGACGACATCTGTACCGCCGTCGATCGCGCGGGTTATTCGGCCTCGCCCGTTAGCACGGGCACCGATGCCGCCAACTCAAACGGCAACGCGCAAGCCAGGTCCGGCGCCGCCCATATGGAGTCGCCGACCAAAAAGTTGGAGGCCGCCGCCTCTGCCATGCGCACCCGCCTCATCGTCTCGATCGTATTCCTCATCCCACTGTTCTACATAGGCATGGGGCACATGCTCGGTTGGCCACTGCCCGGCGTCTTCACCGACCACACCCACAGCATGACGCTCGCGCTCACCGAGCTCGTCCTGCTCATTCCCATCGTCTACGTCAACGACGCATACTTTATCAACGGGTTTAAATCGCTTACGCACGGCGCGCCTACCATGGACGCCCTTATTGCCGTGGGCGCCACTGCTTCCATCGCCTGGTCGCTCTACGCCATGTTCATCATGGCCGACCAGCTAGCCGCGGGTCAGGTCCACGAGGCCATGATGACGGGCATGGACAACCTGTATTTTGAGAGCGCCGGCACAATCCTGTCGCTCGTCACCGTGGGCAAATATCTCGAGACACGCAGCAAATCCAAGACCGGCGGCGCCATCGAGGCACTCATCGACTTGGCGCCCAAGACCGCGACCGTCGTGGCAGAGGACGGCACCGAAACCACCGTCGATGTCGACGCCATCCTTCCCGGCCAGGTCCTGCGCGTGCGCCCCGGCGAGTCCATCCCCGTCGATGGCGTGGTGCTCGAGGGCAGCTCGGCCGTGGACGAGAGCGCGCTCACCGGCGAGTCCATCCCCGTGGAGAAGACCGCCGGCGACACTGTCAATGCGGCCACGGTCAACCGCACGGGCTCGTTTACCTTCCGCGCCACGCGTGTGGGCGCCGACACGTCGCTCGCCAAGATTATCCAGCTCGTCGAGGACGCCAACGCCACCAAGGCGCCCATCGCCCGCATGGCCGACAAGGTCGCCGGCGTGTTCGTGCCCGTGGTATTCGTGATCTCGGCCGTGACCTTTGTGGTGTGGATGGCACTGACCAGCGACGTGAATGAGGCGCTCACCTCCGCCGTCGCTGTGCTGGTGATCAGCTGCCCGTGCGCGCTGGGCCTGGCCACGCCCGTCGCCATTATGGTCGGCACCGGCAAGGGCGCCGAGATGGGCATTCTGTTTAAGAGCGCCGAGGCGCTGGAGAACCTGCGCAGCGTGGGCACCGTGGTGCTCGATAAGACGGGCACGGTCACCCGCGGCAAGCCTGCCGTGACCGATATCGTGGTAGCCACGCGCGCTGACGGCTCGCCCGCCATGAGCGAAAAGGCGCTGCTCAAGTTGGCCGCCGCGTTGGAGCGCTCGAGCGAGCACCCGCTGGCCGAGGCGATTATGGCCGAGTGCGAGACACGCGGGATCGTTGCGCGCATGGTCGAGGACTTTACTGCCGTGCCCGGGCGAGGCGTTACGGCACGCGAGGGGCAAAACGCCATTGCAGCCGGCAACGTACGCCTGATGGACGAGCTGGGCGTTACCGTGCCCGCGGGTCTTGCCGAACAATTTGCCGCCGAGGGCAAGACGCCGCTGTTCTTTGCCAAGAACGGCGAGCTTGCCGGCACCGTTGCCGTGGCTGACGAGGTCAAGGAGACGAGCGCCGGGGCCATCGCCGCACTGCGCTCGCTTGGCGTCGACGTGCGCATGCTCACCGGCGACAACCGCGTCACCGCCGAAGCGATCGCCCGCCGCGTGGGACTGAGCAGCGAGCAAGTCATCGCCGACGTCCTGCCCGCCGACAAGGAACGCCACGTGCGCGAACTGCAGGATGCGGGCGGCAAGGTCGCCATGGTGGGCGACGGCATCAACGACTCCCCCGCCCTGGCGCGCTCCGACGTGGGCCTTGCGATCGGCACCGGCGCCGACATCGCCAAGGAGGGCGCCGACGTGGTACTCATGCGCAGCGACCTCATGGACGTCGCCCGCGCCATCGAGCTTTCGCGCGCCACGATCCGCAACATCAAGCAGGACCTGTTCTGGGCGCTGTTCTACAACGGCATCGGCATTCCGCTGGCGGCGGGCGTGTTCTTCCCGCTCACCGGATGGCAGCTCTCGCCGATGTTTGGCGCCGCGGCCATGAGCCTGTCGAGTGTCTGCGTCGTAAGCAATGCGCTGCGCTTAAAATCCTTTAAGCCAAAAGTGGCAAAATAAGCTCACCATTAAGTCCATTTAGAACGGGTTTTCCAGGTGCCCGAGATTGACCTGAAAGAGGAGCGACGCGTACTTTGGTACGCGAGCGACGGCTTGAAGGTCAAGGTCGGGTGCCTGGGAAAGCCGACACAACAGGGAGGAATACCCATGCGATACACAATCAAGACTTCCGGCCTTATGTGCGGCCACTGCGACGCTACCGTCGAGACGGCACTGCTCAACGTTGCCGGCGTGACCGATGCCGATGCCGACCACGAGACCCAGACCGTCCAGGTGGAGTGCGCCGACACCGTGACCGCCGAGCAGCTCGCCGCCGCCGTCGAGGGAGCGGGCGAGAAGTTCCACGCCCTGTCCGTGACCGCCGCGTAGCAGACGCTGCCTACTCAATCCTCAGAAGTTGCGGTGAAATAGTTCCTGTTTTAGCGCTTCAAGCCTGCAAACAAGAACTATTTCACCGCAACTAACGGGGGCATCCGGAAAATCGACCAGAAACGAGGACCCGCCATGATGGCAGACCATAAATCGGTGACCCGCATGCTCAAGACGGCACGCGGGCAAATCGACGGCATCCTGCGGATGGTGGAGGAGGACCGTTACTGCGTCGACATCTCCACGCAGCTCATGGCCACGCAGGCGCTCATCGCCCGCATCAACGCCGATGTGTTGAAGGCACACATCGAGGGCTGCGTCGCCTCGGCCATCGAATCGGGCGACGAGGAGCTCAAAGCCGCCAAGCTCGCCGAGATAGAGCGCGTCGTCGACAAGCTCGCCAAGTAATTGGTGCAAGGGGGACAGGTACGTTTGCACCACCTTGGTGCAGATTAACCTGTCCCCAATGCACCAAAAGGGGTATAAAAGCGTGCAGCACAGCGAAATGAAAGGCAGTTCTGCATGAATGACTTTATGAAGGGTCGCAACGGCGCCGACGAGCTCACCATCGTGATGGGCTTTGCTGGAATCGTCATCGCGATGATCGGATCGATGGCCCGTATTCAGTGGCTCAGCTGGATCGCCATCGCCGTAATCGTACTCGGCGTGCTGCGTGGCCTGTCCAAAAACATCGACGCCCGCCGCAAGGAGAACGATGCCTTTGTCACGGCGACCGCAAACGTCCCCGGCCTAGGCAAGTTCGTCGCCAGCTTGGGCGGCGGGACTGCGGCCGCAAACGCTTCGCGTGCCGCTGGTACCAGCAAGGAGGACTTTGAGCGCGCCAAGCGAACGGCCAAGAAGATGTGGAAGGGTCGCAAGACCACGGCCTACCTCAAGTGCCCCAACTGCGGCCAGATGCTGTCCGTCCCCAAGGGCAAGGGCAAGATCCGCGTCACCTGCCCCAAGTGCCACGCCAAGATGGAGACGCGCTCCTAGCCGCTACACCATAGGGCAAAATAAAAGCCGAGGCCTCATGTTGAGACCTCGGCTATTTGCATGGAGCGACATCATTCGATAAAGCTGTCGCCCCGTCGCGTCAGCGCTTACGCTACGCCATCGCGAGCGAGCTCCTCTGCCAGGGCTTCTGCCGGCATGGCCATAATCGCGTCGAGCTCGGCGTCAACCTCGGGAATACGCTTCACCTTGAGCTTGCGCACCAGGTCACCGCGACACATCACATGCATCGGTTCACGCAGAGCGCACAGGTCATCGAGCGGGTTCTCGCGCGTCACCAGAATATCGGCCGCCTTGCCGCACTCGATCGTACCGGTCTCGTCACCCAGGCCCAGCAGCTCGGCATTGACCTGCGTGGCCGTGTGCAGCGCAAACGCATTGCTCACTTTGACGTACTTGGCAAAGTAGGCCACCTCGCGCCACATGTCGTACTGCGTCACGAACGGGCAGCTCGAGTCCGTGCCCAGGCCTACCTTGATACCGGCTTCTAGCGCCGCACGAGCACTCTCGATAATGCCCGAGCACACGATGTCGCCGTTCTTCTTTTGCGTGTCAGTCGAATGAGTCTTTTCCGGATCGAGCAGTACAAACGGCAGCGCCGGGCTGATCGTGCAGGTCACGCTCGGCGCGCGTCCCTCGAGCTGTGTTCCCGCGGCGCCGCGGTACAGCTCCAGGATCTCGGGGGTCATCGGAGCGCCGTGCTCAATTGTGTCGACGCCGGCCTGAAGCGCGGCCTTCACACCTTCGGTGCTCTCGACATGGGCCATGACCGGAAGGCCAACCTCGTGCGCCGCCTTGCACGCCGCAGCGGCAACCTCCACCGGCATACGCAGCACGCCCGGCTCGCCCACCTCGGTCGCATCGAACACGCCGCCCGTCACGAACAGCTTGATGACGTCGGCGCCGCGCGCATACAGGTCGCGCACCTGTTCGGCCGCCTCGCCGGGGGTATTGGCGACCTGCGCAAAGAGGCCCGCACCGTGGCCACCCGGCACCGTAACGCCCGTTCCCGGCGCTACCAGACGCGGACCCTGATACTTACCGGCGTCGATGGCGTTGCGCACGGCGATGTCGGCAAACAGCGGGTCGCCTGCACCGCGCACCGTGGTCACGCCGCTTGCCAGCTGCTGCTGGGCGCTGCCTTTGAGGATATGGCGGACGATGGCGCGGCCCACGGGATTGTCGAGTTTCTTCATGAGTGCGCCCGCATCGCCCGCCGAGACCGGTTTGCCCGAACCGCACAGATGCACGTGCATATTGATGAGACCCGGCATGAGATACGCACCGCCCAGGTCGATGACCTCGGCACCCGCCGGCGCCTGCGCCACGGCGCTCGGTCCCATCCAGGTGATGATGCCACGCTCGACGGCCACGGCCATATCGGGCTGCGGCTCCATATGCTCCGAGCCATCCAAGACGGTCGCATTGATAAACAACGTGGGACGATCGGCAGACGCCATATCGAGCTCCTCCCCCTCAGAAAACTTGAACATCTGTCCATTATTATCCAGCGCGGCAGGATTGCTGCGGACATATCGGTTAACGGAGGGAAGAGGGGATGTGGGGGACGGAATACGTTGCAGCCCCACCCCAGCAACATCAGGGGAATGTCTCGATCTGTAACAGGTACAGGGTTATTGGGCCCCTTGATGTTACAGATCGAGATCTTTCGGCAGCCGCCAACCTTCCGTCTCAATCTGTAACAGTTACGGGCCCAAACAGCCGCCAAACGTTACAGATTGAGATATTCTCCAGCCCCGTCGTCAAACGTCTAAATCTGTAACAGTTAGACCGGTTTTCGGCCTCTAGATGTTACAGATTGAGATCTTTTAGCGGCAGCCAACCTTCCGTCTTGATCTGTAACAGTTACGAGGCCAAACGGCCCCTTGTTGTTACAGATTGAGACAAACTCGACAGGAACAACCACATCCGCATCAGCTGCACCCCTCAGCGCCCATACCACTGGCATCTCCATTCCTCGGCCAAATCGGCCCGTCGCGGAATACCCGCCAGCCTCATCTTCTCAACCAGCTTCCCCGGATTCTTGAGCTCATCAAACGTAAACCGAAGCACCTTGTGTCCGAGCATTGTCAGATGGGACTCCCGCTGACGTTCTGCCACGAATGGGTCGATCGACTCCCGACCCTCGTCGTTCTGCAAGGCATACTTCCCCTTTCCGTCCAGCTCGCCAATCACGCACGTTCCGTCCTCGAGCCTCCAAAAATAATCAACGCGAAACACTTGGCTCGGATCGAGCGGATCACGAAACTCCACCTGCAGCTCCGGAACTGGAAAGCCGTACGCAATAAAGAACGCCCGAAAACGAGACTCGCCGCCGTTTTCGGACAGCCCGTCCGCATACGACGCAATCACCTGCGCTCTGCGATACCCGCGCTTGCCTTCACAATCCATTCGAAGCCGCTCACAAAAGTCATCGCGCGATACGCCCTTTGCTCGCAACGCAGAATCGGCAATCGCCAACCCGTACGAAAACGGCGCTCGCAGCAGGCAATCCTCCACCGTGCGCCAAAACGACGTCACCTGCACGCCGTCGACTTGTTCAAGCGCACCCACCGCCTGCGGACGCAACAGCCTACATCCCGCACTCAGCGGCACCGAGCAACCTGTCTTAACAAGAAATCGCGGCCCGAGCAGATCATTCGGCACCTCCAGACCCCACAAAAGCGCCGCGTCATAACCCCAAAACGCCCAATCGGGATGAAACTCCGCAAGCCCTTTGATGGTACGCAGCGCTCGCTCCGCCGGCGTCAGTACAACCCAATCATGTTGAAAGCAGAACAAATACGGCTCGGGCTCCGCAATGTCATCGGTCCCCACATGACGCCGCAGCCACATGAGATCGGCATTGTCGTGCGTCACAAGCAGCACGCCTTGTTCAGCCGCCTTCGCGAGCCTGGCAAGCATCCTATTCCGCGCCAAGGTGTTACGTGTTGCATGCTTCTGTTTGAAAACGATATTAGACACTTCCATCACCACCACATCGGAGAAATGGGCCATTGCCACCGTTGCCGCTGTCGGCAAACGTCTTGATCTGTAACAGGAAGACGTTCTCCAGGCCCCTAAACGTTACAGATTTAGACAAACCAGCGGTGCCCAAGCGTTCGTCTCGATCTGTAACAGGTAGACCGGTTTTTTTGTCCCTAGACGTTACAGATCGAGACATAAAGGCAGAAGGCAAGGCAGGCGACAACTGCCCACTCCCTACTCCCATTCCTGCTCGTAAATATTGAGCGACTTCACGTAGCGCCCCTGGGCGCCCATGATGTCGCGAACCAGGCGCAAAAAGAAGCTGATACACGAGGTGTCGAAACCGTCCTCTAGGTCCTCGGGATGCACCGCGCCCGGCCCGTCGACCGCCGTGTCGCTCAGGCGCGCGATGTCATACAGGTAGAGTTGCCCCGCCGTCAGCCAGACATCGTCGACGCACGCGAGTCGCACCGCAATCGCGCCATCGTTCCAGTGCTCCTTTTGCACGATATGTGGGTCGTAGACGTCAAAGCGACAGTCGGTGCGCGTGTCCTTCAGCACGACCATGCCAGTCGCGGGATCCTTGTCCAAAATGCCAAAACGCGAGAAATACTGCGTGTCACGCACCTGCTTAAGTCGCCTGCGCGAAGCAGGAGAAATTGACGCCGGTGGCTCGTCCACATACAGCTCCAACAGCGTCTTGCCGTGGTAATAGGGGCGCTCAAACAACAGCCAATCGGTAAACGCCATGTTGTAGGCCATGATTTCGTTTTGAGAAGGTTCCTCACAATAGCTGAGCCACGGATCGACGATAATCTCGAACTGCTCGCGCGCCGGCTCCAGGAATTGAAACTTCCGCAGCATCCAAAAGTGAGCCATGTCGGCAATATCGTTGCCGACGGCTTCGGCCAGCTGTGCTCGGTCAAAAACTTGGTCAGTCATGGCATCCTCCTCAAACTGATGAACCTCAATTTGAGCTTACGAGGAGGGCGAGCAACCGAGGCAAGCGCGGGCAAAATAGGCCTTCGACTGCAAACCAGATGCTAACCAAACACTTGACGGGACACTTGACCGAATGAGCGCACCGCAAAGAAACCGCAGGTAGACATAGACAGCCAACCCGCCATTTTGAGGCAAGCGCCCGCTACCACCACAGAAACAGCAGAGAACCACAGCCCCAAACGTCAACAAATGAACACCCACACGTCGACAAACGAGCAAATCGCTCGCAAAGAGTGTCCCCAACGACTAGACAAAAAAGAACGTCCCCAATGACTAATGGGAGGCAGTTCAGTCGTTGGGGACGTTCTTAAATGACTACCTTACAGCTCCAGCGCCTCGGCGACTTCGGCTGCGCAGGCCAGGGCATCGGCCATGGCGTTCACAACGAGCGAACTGCCGTTGCGGGCATCACCCGCCACATACACCGGCGCGGCATCCGCTGCAACGCCATCCACGCGGGCCGCGAGGTGCGAGCCCTCGGCAGCCATCACCGGCAGCGGACGACCAGCAGTAGCAACAGGCACGCTCACCGCATCGAACACACCATGCTCGGGGCCCGTAAAGCCGCAGGCAATGAGCACCAGCTGCGCCGGCACCTCGTGCTCGGAGCCCGCGATGCGCTCGGGCTTTCCCGCCGACCAGTCCAGATCGGCCACGCGCAGGCCCGCGGCCGCACCCTTCTTGTCCAGCAGCACCTCGAGGGTATCCACGCCCCAGGCGCGCATCTCGCCACCCATGGCGGCAATGGCCTCCTGCTGACCGTAGTCGGTCTTCTTAACGTTGGGCCACTGCGGCCAAGGGTTGCTCGCTGCACGCTTATCGGGCGCGGCCGGCAAGAACTCAAACTGACGCACGCTGCGCGCACCCTGGCGCACCGCGGTACCCACGCAGTCGTTGCCGGTATCGCCGCCGCCAATGACCACAACGTCCAGGCCGCGCGCGTTCACCGCGGGCTCACCGCCATCGAGTACCGAGACGGTCGAAGCCGTCAGGTAGTCCACGGCATACACCACGCCCGGGGCATCCACATTCGTAGCCGAAAAACCGCGGGGCGCACGAGCACCGGCAGCCACCACAACGGCGTCAAAGCCATTGAGCTTGGCCGCTACCGCAGGGTTCGTAACATCAGCGCCCAGCTCAAACACAATGCCCAGCCCGCGCATGAGCGCCACGCGACGCTCGACCACGGACTTCTCGAGCTTCATGTTGGGAATGCCGTACATAAGCAGACCGCCTGGGCGGTCATCGCGCTCAAACACCGTCACGCGGGCGCCACGACGCGCAAGCTCCCATGCTGCCACCAGACCAGCAGGACCGGAGCCCACCACGGCAACCGTGGGCGCGCCCTCCCCTGCCGGCTCAAAGCGACGCGGGCCGCCATTTGCCCACTCATGATCGCTGATCGCACGCTCGTTGTCATGGATCGTCGTGGGCTGGCCATCGACCGAGCCCAAGTTGCACGCGGCCTCGCACAGCGCCGGGCACACGCGACTCGTGAACTCGGGCATGGGCGAGGTGAGCGACAGACGCTCGGCAGCCTCGTCCCAGCGGCCGCGGTACACCAGCTCATTCCACTCGGGAATCAGGTTATGCAGCGGGCAGCCGCTCGGGCGTGCCTTGCCAAAGCTCGCGCCCATCTGGCAAAACGCCACACCGCACATCATGCAGCGGCTCGCCTGGGCGCGACGCGCATCGTCATCGAGCTCCACGTACAGCGGATCAAAATCATGGCTGCGCTCCTCCACGGGGCGCAGCTCGTGGGTCACGCGATCGATATCAAGAAAAGCACCGGGCTTACCCATGGCACTTACGCCTCCTTCTTGGTCGAAGCAACAGAGCTGGCAGCCACGGACGCAGTGCCCGCAGCACCGCCCGCGACATCAAAGCGAGCGACATCCGCGGCACTCGCGCGACCGGTCACAATGTCAAACGCCAACTCCTCGGCCTGCGCATGCGTCTTGCCCACGGCCTCGGCCGCAGCGACAATCGCCAGCACGCGCTCGTACTCGGTCGGAATGACCTTCACAAAGTGCTTGCTCATCGAGTCGAAGCTGTAGAGCAGCTTGATGCCGCGCGGACTCTGCGTCGCGTCCACGTGCTCTTGGATGAGCTCGCGAATCTGCGCCAGCTCGTCTGCCGTCGGGGCCTTGAGCTCAACGCTCTCGTGGTTCACGCGGGCATCGAGCGTGCCGTACTGGTCAAAGACATAGGCCACGCCGCCTGTCATGCCGGCGGCAAAATTCTGCCCGACCTCGCCCAGGATGAGTGCCAGACCGCCCGTCATGTACTCGCAGCCATGGTTGCCGCAGCCCTCGACCACCACGGTGGCACCGGAGTTGCGTACGGCAAAACGCTGGCCGGCAAGACCGTTAATGAAGCCGCGGCCGCTCGTAGCACCAAAGAACGCAACGTTGCCCACGATGATGTTTTCGTCGAACTTGTAGGTCGCATGCGGGTTGGGGCGCACCGACACCTCGCCGCCCGAAAGGCCCTTGCCAAAGTAGTCGTTGGCGTCGCCGCACACGTTGAGCGTAATGCCGCGCGGCAGGAAGGCGCCAAAGCTCTGACCGGCCGAACCATCGCAATCGATGGTGATGGAGCCAGCGGGCAGGCCCTCGGGATGCGCCTTGGTCACCGCGTTGCCCAAGATGGTGCCCACGCAGCGGTTGACGTTGGCGATGTCGGCGCGGAAGCGAATCGGACGCAGGTGCGCACGGGCATCGGCCGTATAGGGCACAAACAACGTGGAGTCGAGCGTCTTGTCGAGCTCGCTGTCGGCAGCCATCTGCGGCAGGAAGTGACGGCCGTCGGCACCCGGGATATGGGCACCAAACTCACAGGTCGCGCTTGCCAGCACGGGCGACAGATCCAGCAGGTTAGCCTTGCGGTTGCCCGGGACCTCAATCTGGCGCAAGCACTCGGGATGGCCGACCATCTCGTCGACGGTGCGGAAGCCCAGGCTCGCCATGACCTCGCGCAGCTGCTCGGCAACAAAGAGCATAAAGTGCTCGACGTGCTCTGGCTTGCCGCGGAAGCCGCGACGCAGGCGGCAGTTTTGCGTAGCAATGCCGGCCGGGCAGGTATCCTGCTGGCAGTCGCGCTGCATGAGGCAGCCCATGGAGATGAGCGGCATGGTCGCAAAGCCAAACTCCTCGGCACCCAGCAGGCAGGCGACGGCGACGTCGGTGCCGTCCATGAGCTTGCCATCGGCCTCGAGCACCACGCGTGAGCGCAAACCGTTTTGCAGCAGCGTCTGCTGGGCCTCGGCAAGGCCAAGCTCCAGCGGCAGACCCGCGTGCCAGATAGAGTCGCGCGCAGCGGCACCCGAGCCGCCATTGTGGCCGCTGATCAAGATCTTGTCGGCAGCGCCCTTGGCCACGCCGGTGGCGATGGTGCCGACGCCGGCCTCGCTGACCAGCTTGACCGACACGCGCGCGCCGGGGTTGGCGTTCTTAAGATCGAAGATAAGCTCTGCCAAGTCCTCGATGGAGTAGATGTCGTGGTGCGGCGGAGGCGAAATCAGGCCGATGCCGGGCGTGGACTGACGGACCTCGGCAATCCAGGGGTAGACCTTCTTGCCGGGCAGGTGACCGCCCTCACCGGGCTTGGCGCCCTGGGCCATCTTGATCTGAATCTCGAAGGCGCTGCACAGGTAGCGGCTCGTCACGCCAAAGCGCGCGCTTGCCACCTGCTTGATGGCGGAGTTCTTGGAGTCACCGTTAGCCAGCGGGGTCTCGCGACGCGGGTCCTCGCCGCCCTCGCCCGAGTTGGAACGGCCGTGCAGGCGGTTCATGGCGATGGCCATGCACTCGTGTGCTTCCTTGCTGATGGAGCCGTACGACATGGCGCCGGTGTTAAAGCGGCGGACGATGTTGAGCGCGGGCTCCACCTCGTCGAGCGAAACCGGCGTGCGACCGTTGACATTAAAGTCCAGCAGGTCACGCAGGCGCACGGCACGGCCGGTGCGGTGCAGGCGGGCGCTGTACTCCTTAAAGGTGTCGTAGCTGTCCTCGCGGCAGGCAGTCTGCAGCAGGTAGACGGTCTGCGGGTCGATAAGGTGATCCTCGCCGCCGAGCGGGCGCCACTTGGTCAGACCTAGCGTGGGCAGCTGATCGGGAGCCGGGCTCTTAAGGATAGCGAGCGCGGCGTCGTAGCGCTCATTCTGCTCGCGCTCGACGTCCTCGACACCCATACCGCCCACACGGCTCACCGTGCCGGCGAAGTACGCGTTGACGAACTCCGGAGTGAAGCCCACGGCCTCGAAGATCTGTGCCGAATGGTAGCTCTGCACCGTGGAGATGCCCATCTTGGACATGATGGAGACGATGCCGGCGGTCGCAGCCTTGTTGTAGTTGGCGATGCCCTGCTCAGCTGTCACGTCCAGATCGCCGTGCGCCGCCAAGTCGCGAATGCACGCATGCGCGTTGTACGGATAGATGCCGCTCGCGGAGTAGCCCACCAGCGCCGCAAAGTCGTGCGGGGACACGGCGTCGCCACACTCCACCACGATGTCGGCAAAGGTACGCACGCCGGCGCGGATCAGGTGGTTGTGCACGCAGCCCACGGCGGGCAGCGACGGCACGGGCACCTCGCCCGCGGCAGCACGATCGCTCAACACCACGATGTTCACGCCGTCGCGAACCGCGGCCTCAACGTCCTCTGCAAGTTGCTTGAGCGCAGCCTGCAGAGCGCCCTCGCCGGCATCACGGCGGTACACGGCACGGAAACGGCGAGTCTTAAAGCCCACGCGGTCGATGGCGCAGATACGCTCGAACTCCTCCTCGCTCAGCAGCGGGCGCTCCAGGCGAACCAGCTGGCAGGCCGTACGGGAGTCCTCGAGCAGGTTGCCGTGGTTGCCCAGGTAGAGCGTGGTCGAGGTGACCATATGCTCGCGCAGGGCGTCGATGGGCGGGTTTGTGACCTGGGCGAACAGCTGATAGAAGTAGTCGAAGAACGAACGCGTCTTCTTGGACAGGCAGGCCAGCGGCGCGTCGATGCCCATCGAGGCGAGCGGGGCCTTGCCCTGCTGGGCCATAGGACGCACGACCTCGTCGACGTCATCCCAGTGGTAGCCGAGCTTGGCCATACGCACGGCGGCGGGTACCTCGGCGTCCTCGGCGGGTGTTGCCGCGGCAGGCCTATCGAGCGCGTCGACGGTCAGCGTCTCCTCGGCAATCCAATCACGGTAGGGCTTTTCCTTGGCGTAACGGGCACGCAGCTCGTCATTGTAGATGACGCGGCCGCGGGCAAAGTCGACCTCGAGCATCTGGCCCGGCCCCAGACAGCCGCTCGTCAGGATGTTCTCGGGGCTCACCTCGATGGTGCCCACCTCGCTTGCCAGCATAAAGCGGCCGTCGCGCGTCACATAGTAGCGGGCAGGACGCAGGCCGTTGCGGTCGAGGGCGGCGCCCAGCGTGCGACCGTCGGTAAAGGCGATGGCGGCAGGACCGTCCCACGGCTCCATGAGCATGGACTGGTAGGCGTCGTAGGCGCGGCGTTCCTCACTCAGGCTATCGTTGTGGTCCCACGGCTCGGGCAGCAACATGGACGCGGCACGCGTGAGCGGACGACCGTTCATGACCAGGAACTCAAGTACATTGTCCAGAATCGCGGAGTCGGAACCCTCACGATTGATGATGGGCATCACGCGCTCAAGATCGTGCTGCAGCACGGGGCTGTACAGGTTGGGTTCGCGGGCACGAATCCAGTTGACGTTGCCCTTGAGGGTGTTGATCTCGCCGTTGTGGATGATAAAGCGGTTGGGGTGCGCACGCTCCCAGCTGGGCGTGGTGTTGGTGGAGTAGCGCGAGTGGACGAGCGCCACGGCCGTCTTGACGGCGGCGTCGTTGAGATCGGTGAAGAAGCGGCGCATTTGCGTGGCGACCAGCATGCCCTTGTACACGATAGTGCGCGAGCTCATGGAGCACACGTAGAAGATCTTGTCGCGCAGGGCAAACTCGGCGTCGGCCTTCTTCTCGATGGTGCGGCGGCACACGTACAGGCGGCGCTCGAAGGCGTCACCTGCCGGCGTGTCGTCCGGACGGCCCAGGAAGGCCTGCAGGATAGTAGGCATGCAGGCGCGGGCCGTCTCGCCCAGATCGTGCGGGTCGACCGGCACCTCGCGCCAAAAGAGCAGCGGCACGCCGGCCTCGGCGCAGCCCTCCTCAAACACGCGACGGGCGTCCTCCACGCCCTTGTCGTCCTGCGGGAAGAACAGCATGGCCACGCCATAGTCGCCCTCTGCCGGCAGAATCTGGCCGCACTTTTGGGCCTCTTTACGGAAAAAGTGATGCGGAACCTGGAACAGGATGCCAGCGCCGTCGCCGGTGTTCTTCTCGAGTCCCGTGCCGCCGCGGTGCTCCAAGTTGACCAGAATGGACAGCGCATCGTCCAGAATCTGGTGATGGCGCTCACCGTTGATATCGGCAAGCGCGCCGATGCCACATGCATCGTGGTCGAATTCGGGGCGATAAAGGCCCTGCTGCTGAACGGAATCTGCCTGCATCGCGATCCTCCCCTAGATATTTTGACAGTCAGTTGAATAGGCATACTAGGAGCATCGCCGATCCGTTGTGTTTCCCGCCCGTTTCGAAACAATCGCGTAACGCACGCCCTACGAGTGGACACCGCCGACCTCAAGGACAACGACAAGGGCCCCAAGTTCGACCTGTAAACTCACCGCTTCAAACATCTCAATCTGTAACAGGAAGACCCAATTTCGACGACTAACTGTTACAGATTGAGATGTTTTCGAGAGACGGTTCCGAATGTCTCAATCTGTAACACGAAGGGCCAGTTTTTGCAGCTAACTGTTACAGATCGAGATTTTCCATAGGACCATTTCTTCTTGTCTTGATCTGTAACACCTAGACCCAATTTCCATCCCTAGTTGTTACAGATCAAGACATTTCGCAGCCCCCCTTCATCATCCTAATCAAAACAGCAATTTTGTTAGTACTGGTTAACTTTTTAGCCTAAAACGGGTATCCTTTGCGGCGTCAAGCAAACGGCACGCAGGAGCGCACCATGCTCAACCATCTCAAACAACACTTTGGCTCCCGACGCACTGGTGGTCACGGAGGCCTAGACATTGCGCGGCACATCGGCCCCGGGCTGCTCGTGACCGTCGGCTTTATCGACCCGGGCAACTGGGCCTCCAATATGGCCGCGGGCTCGCAGTTTGGCTACGCGCTGCTGTGGATCGTCACACTGTCCACGATTATGCTCATAGTGCTGCAGCACAATGCGGCGCACCTGGGTATCGCCACGGGCGCCTGTCTTGCCGAGGCCACGACACGTTACCTTCCCCGCTTCGTTGGACGCACGGTGCTCGCCAGTGCCTATCTCGCGACCATCGCCACCGCCATGGCCGAAGTCCTGGGTGGCGCGATTGCCCTTCAAATGCTCTTTGGGCTGCCCGTGCGTGCGGGCTGCGCCATCGTGGCGGCAGTATCGATGGCGATGCTCATGACGAACTCCTACAAGCGTGCCGAACGCTGGATCATCGCCTTCGTAGGCGTGGTAGGACTCTCGTTTTTGGCCGAGCTTGCACTAGTCAAGGTCGACTGGCCGCAAGCCGCCGCAAGCTGGATCACGCCCAGTATGCCCACTGGCTCTGCCGCGATTATCGTGAGTGTCCTGGGTGCGGTCGTTATGCCCCACAACCTTTTTCTGCACTCCGAGGTCATCCAATCTATGCACTTCGAAGGCCAAGGCGAGCAGGTTATCGAGGAGCGCCTGCGCTACGAGCTCTTCGACACGCTCTTTTCGATGGGCGTGGGCTGGGCAATCAACTCGGCCATGGTCATCCTGGCCGCAACGACCTTCTTTGCGCACGGCATTGTCGTAGACGACCTCGCCGTCGCAGCGGACACGCTCTCCCCCATTCTGGGCCCAGCAAGCTCGACAATCTTTGCGGTGGCGCTGCTGTTTGCGGGCCTCTCGAGTAGTGTGACGGCAGGCATGGCGGCAGGCACCATCACCGCAGGCATGTTCGACGAGGAATACGACATCCACGACCGACATTCCTCGATCGGGGTGGTGGCCTGTTTCGCCGGCGCAGTGGCGGCGTGCCTGGTCGTCCCAAATCCTTTTGAGGGTCTCATTTGGAGTCAGGCGCTGCTGTCGCTTCAGTTGCCGATTACGGTCTTTGTGCTCATACGACTCACCAGTTCGCCCCGCGTCATGGGCAAATACGCCAACTCCCGCCCGCTCAACGCGTTGCTCGTAGGGATCGGCGTCATCGTAACGGTTCTCGACATCGTGCTGCTAACGGGGATGTAATTGGGATGGCGTGACTGTCCAGATATAACGTCTCAATCTGTAACACGTAAGGCCGTTTTAAACCGTCAGATAAATCAAAAGGGCCCCGGCCGAGAATTCGACCGGGGCCCTTGGACAGAGCTATATGTTGCTGCAAGTTGTGTGTCTACGAGCTACTCCTCGACGAGCTCAAACTGATCGGGACCGACGCCGCAGACCGGGCATACGTAGTCCTCGGGCAGCTCGGGCGTGTCGACCTCAACCTCGTAACCGCAAACGGTGCACACAAACTTATACGTCTTCTTCTCCTCAGCCATGATGTTCTCCTCTCGAACGTGACTGCTGGTGTACTTACTTATTAGTATATATTCTCAATAATATAATGCAAGTATTTTTAGAACATTTCTAGCCTTGATACGACGAGGCTTTGGGCGGCGTCTTGCCCTTTAGCACCTTGTGATAGTAGTCGTACGTCAGCGGCGTCTCGTCGCTCAGGCGCTCGGCATCCTCGACCTCGCCAATAAACAGCAGATGCGTGCCCACATCCACAGTGTCGATCAAACGGCAGCTAAACAGGGCCGCCGCGTGCTCGGGCACATAGGGCATGCCTAGAGCCGTCTCGCGGGTCTCGTATTTGGCAAACTTGTCATAATCGCTGCTGGTGCGGAACCCAAAGTTACCGATGTAGAGCATGTCGGCGGTCTGATCGATCACGGTCAGCGCGAACGCTTTGGCCGATGCGATGACGCCCGAGGTGACATTGTCCTTGTTCACGGCAACCGAAATACGCGGCGGCATGGACGTCACCTGCACCGCAGTGTTGATGACGCAGCCGGCGCGCAACCCGTCTGCCGCAGCGCTCACCACGTACAGACCGCTCGGCATGGTAAAGAACGCAGTTTTGTCCATAACGATCACTCCCCTAACTCGGGTTGGAACCTCATGAATGTATGTACCCACAAAAAAGGCGGCACCCATAACGGACGCCGCCTTTGAGACATATGTGTCAGAACAGTAAGAAAGATGAGACGCCCGCAGTTGCGGTGAAATAGGGACTGAATAGCCCCTCAAACAGGCAAAACAGTCCGTATTCCACCGCAACTTATACAGAGTGCCTAGCGGTTGCGTTCCTTAAGGGCGCGGTCGATCTCGCGTTGGACATCACGCTTGGCCATGTCCTCGCGCTTGTCGTAGAGCTTCTTGCCGCGACCCAGACCCAGCAGCAGCTTTACGCGGCCGTCGGTATTAAAGTAGAGCTCCAACGGAACCAGCGCATAACCACGGTTGCGAAGTTTGCCGTCAAGAAAGTCGATCTCCTTGCGGTGCAGCAGCAAACGACGCCGACGGTCGGGATCGCGATTCCACACGCCACCATGGCTATAAGGGTGGATATGCAGTCCGATGAGCCAGCACTCGCCGCCACGAATCAGCGCAAAAGTGTCAGTGATCTGGCAGGCGCGCTCGCGAATCGACTTGACCTCGGTGCCGCTCAGCTCAATACCGCACTCAAACGTCTCATCGATAAAGTACTCGTGATGTGCCGAGCGATTCTTGGAAATGAGTTTGCGCTCGCGCTTACTGGGCATCGCCGGCCTCCTTGGCTCCATCGGCGTTTGAGCCCGCAGTCTCGCGCTTTGCCTTGCGCTCGGCATTGAGCTCGGCATCGCTCTCGCGCACCAGTTTGATAATCGCCGCGCAGGCCTCCTCGCCCACCAAGTCGCGAGCACGTACCGTCAGGCGCGTCGCCTCCTGCTTGTCGCCGTCGCTTGCAGCATCGGTCGCGCACATAATCAGGCAGATGGCAATCTCGGCCGAAGGCGAGGTCGGCACGCCCTGCAGGGCCAGTTCACCCATCACGTGGTCGTCGCTCTCGTCAGCGGCATCCGGATAGGTGGTATGGATCTTGTTGAGCAGGCGCGTCGTATGCGCATCGTTGGGCGCCAGGCGCAGCGCCAGACGCGCGCAGCCCACGGCAGCCGAAACGTTCTCGGTCTCGGGCTCCAAGAAGTACTGACCTAGATTGGCGTAAGCGCGGGCGGCGCACTTGCCATCGCTTGCACGCTCCAGCACCGAGAACGAGAGCGATGCCCATTCCTGCTTGTCCTCGAGTGCGCGGAACAGCTCGGCCAAATCCAAGCGATAGTTGCAGTTCATAGGGTCCCAACGCACAGCCTGCATCAGGGCATTACGAGCGCTCACATAATCCTGCTGGCGAATGTAGGCAAACGCCATATCAGAGTACAGGCGGTCAAACGGCACCTCGACCTGCACGAGCTCGCGCGGATCCTTCTCCACGCGGCGATAGGCCAGGCGCTCAAACTTGCTGTCGAAGCTAAAGTATTGGCGCTTCTCCTCCGTCTTGCACTCAGCGTCGATATACTCCTCGGCGAGCTCCACCAGACGCTCCAGCAGCGGCGTCGCCGTAGCCAGGTCGCCCTGCGCCAGATAGTTCTCGGCATACGTGATGTCTTGCAAGCTGATGGGCAGATCCATGGCTACTCCTCGATCTGAGCGAAACACGGCAGGCGCCGTATATACGGTCAATACACAAAACCCGGGTCTCTTACGAGGCCCGGGCGTTCAATTTTGGTAGCCCGTACCAGATTCGAACTGGTGATCTCCGCCTTGAGAGGGCGGCGTCCTAAACCGCTAGACGAACGGGCCATATGTAGCAAATGCAATGGCTGGGATGGAGGGAGTCGAACCCCCATTGACGGAACCAGAATCCGCTGTCCTGCCATTAGACGACATCCCAATGACTGCATCGCTGCGCTCGGCTGTGCCTTTGCGCAAGAAAGAAATATACGGGAAGTCTCGCCGTGACGCAAGCCCCAATTTTGACTTTTTTGAAATTCAGTCAAATTGGCCTAATTTAGTCCAACCCGTGAAGGACCTGTGAAGCCGACCGCTGTACACGAAGGGCAAAACGCCGCGAGCGGTAGCCGTCAACCGTTGGCAGATTCTACCGCGAAAACGATAGCACCAGGCAACACAATCGAAGTATCAATGATCACGTAGATATCGAGGCGCCATGGACGAAGAGCTTGATTACCTATGGGAGACCCTGGGCCTCGAGATCACTGCCGACCTTTGGCCCGAACGGGACAAAATTCACCCCACGTTACGCCCCGCCATTACTGTGGTGCAGGCAAAATACCGCCGTGCATCCTTTTTGATCATGCGGATGTCATGGCACGCGGGACTACCCGACCTTAAGCGAATCCAGGCAAGTCTCGTCGAGCTGTCCGGCATGCCGACCGTCATATCCGAGGCGCACCTGGAACAGCGTCAGCGCGAGCGACTGCAACAGCAGCGGATTCCCTTTATCTGCCCTGGCGTTCAGGCATATCTGCCCTTTATGGACGAGGAGTACTGGAGCGGCAAGCCCAACAAGCACGTAAAGGTCTACGATCCGCACGAATGGGCACAGCTGGCGGACTGACTGGGGCAGGCCCGCCGACGGAAAGTGCGTCCCACCCTGAGCACTCAAAACGGGTCGCACTTTCCGCAGCCGCTACAGCAACGCCTCGGCCCAAGCCGATTCCCTAAAGCCGGGAATCGCAAAGT
>URHQ01000023.1 GCA_900547655.1 uncultured Collinsella sp. | reverse complement strand
GATGCCGCCCTCATGGGCGAGCCCGCCGCCGATTCCACGCAGGTCCCCGCGCCCACCTACCAGCACAGCTCGCTCGACTGGCGCGACTGGTGGTGCTCGGATGACGCACAAATCTACCAGTTCATTGGCCAGGACAACATCTACTTCTATTGCATCGCGCAGACCGCCATGTGGGAGGCCCTGGGTTGGAACCTCACGCAGAGCACCGTCAGCGCCTGCTACCACCTGCTCTACATGGGCAAAAAGGCAAGCTCGTCCTCGCAGACGCCTCCCCCGCCGGCAGACGACCTGCTCAACCACTACACCTGCGAGCAGATGCGCGCGCACTGGCTGTCGCTCGGCCTGTCCGAGAAGCCGGTGAGCTTTAGCCCCAAGGCATACGACACCCGCGTGACCGGCAAGGACAAGGACGGCAACGAGGTGCACGCCTGCGACGACAAGCGCGTCATCGATCCGGCCCTTAAGGAAAGCGCCCTTTTGACCGGCGTCTTCAACCGCCTGGCCCGCAGCTGCTTCTACGGCGTCGCCGTCAAGGAAGGCGACGAGAGCCCCTACCGCAACGGCTGCATCCCCGCCGGTGCCGCTTCTGACACCGTGGTCGAAGCCGCCCAGCAGGCAGCCCTCGCCTTTGAGCAGGCCATGTACAAGTTCGAGACGCACCGCGCGCTTGCCGTGTGCGACGACTACCTGCGCGCCGCCAACAAGCGCTGGAGCGACGCCTCCAAGGCCGCCAACAAGCTCGAGGGTAACGAGGCAGACGCCGCCATGACGCAGGCCCTCGTCGACGCCTTCACCGAGCTGCGCGTGGCGACCGTGCTCATGCACGGCATCGTGCCGGCCGGCTGCGAGCTCATCTGCGAGTACTTCGACGTTGACCCGGTCGCCTTCTTTAGCTGGGACAACATCTTTGCCTCCACGGACGAGTTCGTGGAGAGCCTGGGCGAGAAGCCCGGCGAGCACCGCGTGAAGCCGCTGCCCCCGCGCTTCGACTTCTTCAGCAAGCACGAGAGCCAGTACTAAAACACTCGACATGTAATGGAATGGGAAGGAAAGACGGATGTCCAAGCCGCGTCGTCGTAAGCAGAAAAAGCAGGTCAAGGCCGAGCTCAAGCTCAGGCAGTTTGCTGCTACCGAGCTTTCCGACCAGCTTGCCGCCCAACACTCCGCCGCCGACCTGCCGCGCTTTATGGTCGACACGGTCGCCGGCGCCTATGCGCCCGCCGATGCCGAGCTCATGATCGAGGGCTTCGGTGCCGCAGCCGCACGCCCGGTCACACTGCGCGCCAACACGCTCAAGGCGACCGCCGAGGACATCGCTGCGGCGCTCGATGCAGCCGGCATCGCCCACAACCCCGTCGCCTGGTACCCAGACGCCTTTATCCTGCCCGAGGCCCAGGTTTCCGATCTGTGGGACCTCGACATCTACCGCGACGGCAAGATCTACCTGCAGAGCCTGTCATCCATGATGCCGCCGTTGGTCCTGGGCGCCCAGGCAGGCGAGGACATCCTGGACATGTGCGCAGCCCCTGGCGGCAAGACGACGCAGATCGCCGCCCTCACGCAGGGACAGGCACACCTCACCGCCTGTGAGATGAACATCCCCCGCGCCGAGAAGCTCGAATCAAACCTCCATCGCCAGGGTGCCAAAAACGTGCCCGTCATGCGCATCGACGCACGCGAGCTCGACGAGTTCTTCCGCTTCGACCGCATCCTGCTCGACGCTCCCTGCACCGGCACGGGCACCGTCATCAGCGGCAACGAGAAAAGCCTGCGCGGCCTGACCGAGCAGTTGCTGAGCAAGTGCGCCCGCTCGCAGCGCGCGCTTCTGGACCGCGCCATGGGTACCCTCAAGCCGGGCGGCACGCTCGTCTATTCCACTTGTTCGATCATGCCGCAGGAAAACGAGGACGCCCTGCAAGAGGCCCTCGACAAGCATATGGACTGCGAGCTCATCCCCCTTGACGGCACGCCGAGCGAAAGCGAAGCACGCCGCGCCCAGGAAGCCGGCGAGGAGCCGCGCGTCGAGTCCAACGCTCTGACCGAGGCCATTGCCGCGGGTCAGGTATCGGCCATCGCCAACGGCCTGCCCGGCACGCTCACCATTCCGCCTAGCCGCGACTTTGAGGGCTTCTACATTGCCCTGATCCGAAAACGCAGCTAGCGCACGGATCCAAAACTCAACAAGCTATCTCTGTGCGCGTTTGCCCTGCTGGTCGCGATGCTGTTTAAGCATCGCGCGGTCCTTGCGTTCGGCCCTTTTGCCCTTAATGGCCGTGACCACAAAGTAGATGACCGCGGCGGCAACGATTGCGGCCACACACAGGCCAATCGAGCCAAACATTGCTGTCAATTCCATACCGCGTCACCTCTCTTTTAAACGGGACTTTCAAGATAGCACCTCGATACCCGCCACCACAGCTCCTTCACGTTCGCCGGCCCTTCGGTCTAACGGATGGCGCGGCGGGGAAAAATCAACTCGTCAAACGATTTAGCATTCGCAATTCCGGCTGCATCGCGCCGGCCGTTATCACATAGAATCGAGCTTCCATGGATACCCTCAACGATCTAAATGAGCGCGTCGACGCCTTCGTCGGCACCAGCTCCTTCGACACGCCTGCCGCGGCAAACGGCCAAGCTCCCATCGATGTGCCCGCCGAGGTTCACGAGGACATCGTCGCCTCGGTCGATTTCTCCGAGGTCGAGCTCGCAGACGAGTTCACCGAGCCCCAGGTAGCCGTGACCCCCAACGGCCTTTTGCCCATGGAGCCGCTGCCCATCGACGGGCGCCTGCGCAAGGCGGCCCTCCGCATGCCCGACGAGATCGAGGAGGCCAGCGGCTTTACGCTCTTCGGCCGTCGTATCAAATCGCTCATCTACACCACCGATGTCGCGGTTATCCGCAACTCCAACGCCGACGCCGTCTTTGCGGTCTACCCTTTCACGCCGCAGCCCGCCATTACGCAGGCACTGTTGACCGTCGCCGAGTGCCCGGTCTTTGTAGGCGTGGGCGGCGGAACTACGACCGGTAAGCGCTCCGTGCAGATGGCAGCCGTCTCCGAGATGCAGGGCGCGGCAGGCTGCGTGGTCAACTCCCCCGCTACTGCCGAGATGGTAGAGCACATCACCAACATCGCCGACATCCCCGTCATCGCCACGGTCGTTCGCTGCGACGACGATGCCCACGCCAAGGTGCGCGTCGGCGCCAAGATTCTCAACATCGCCGCCGGCAAGAACACGCCCCAGGTCCTACGCGAGCTGCGCGAGCACTATCCCAACCTGCCGCTCATCGCGCCGGGCGGCAAGACGCCAGAGAGCATCCGTGAAACCATCGCCGCCGGCGCCAACGCCATCATCTGGACGCCGCCTTCGGCCCAGCAGCTACAGACCGACATGATGCAGCGTTATCGCAAGATGAAAGAAGACGCCACACCTGTCATCTCGCGCGACGACGTGCCCATTATCAACCAGGTCGCCGCCGCCGAGGTCAGCCAGGTCGAGAACATGAATCCCGACGTGCCGATTCCCGACGAAGTCATCGAGCGCGTCGCTTCGATCCACGAGCGCGTCGAGGAGCATCGCGCCAATCGCGGCCTCAAGCCGTCACTGCACGGCTTCTTCTTCCGCGGAAAGAAACGCTAGCCGCAACAGCAAGGCCCGCTCCACAAACAACGGAACGGGCCCTTTCTGTTATCGAATGTCAGGAGGGACAGGCGCAGCGGTTAAAACTGTCAGCCAGCCCACGAACGTTAATCCACGCGCTTGTCGCCCATAAAGAAGAGCGCCACCGTACCAGGTCCGGTATGCGAGCCAATCAGAGTACCGATGTCATTGATCTCAATCTTGCCTTTAAGCTGCGGAACCTGTTCCTCAATCAGCGCCGCGACCGCCTCGGCATCCTCGCGGCACGCCGAGTGCGACATGATGCACTTACCCGAATAATCCGGACCGTCCTGTACGTGTGCCATCATGGTCTTAGCCATCTCGGAAATCGCGCGCTTCTTAGTGCGAATCTTCTCACGTGGCGACAGCTTACCTTCGCAATCGACCGTCATAAGCGGGCAAATCTTAAGCGCCGTGCCGATGATCGCGCTCGCGGCCGAAATGCGACCGCCGCGCAGGTAGCTCGACAGATCGGTCGAGAAGAACCAGTGGTGCAGGTTGAGCTTGTGCTCCTCGATCCAGGCAGCCGTCTCGTCGAGTGAAGCCCCGCTATCGCGCACGTCGGCGGCATATTCCAGCAACAGACCAAAGCCCGAAGACGCCCCCAGCGAATCGATGACGCGCACCTTGCCGCCCTGGGGATAGCGATCCGCGAGCATCTGCGCCGCGACGCAGGCCGATCCATACGTGCCCGAAATACCCGACGACAACGTCAGGTGCAGCACGTCTTTACCCTCGGCAACAAACGGCTCCCAAAACTCCTCGTACTCGCCCACGCTCACCTGAGACGTCTTGGGCATGGCGCCCGCGGCAATCTGGGCAAAAAACTCGTCCGGCGTAATCGACTGATACAGATCGTCCGTATAGACAACATCGTCGATCTCGTAATGAAAATACGCGACGGGAATATTGCGCGATTCAAAGAACTCACGGGTTCGGTCGGCGGCGGATTCACAGGTCAGGACAAAATCACTCATATGAGGCTCCTTACTCATTGCTGCGCAAATTATCGCACAGTGAGCCTACATGCGGTACATATGTCCACTATTTACCAAATCGAACCAAAAATAGTGAACATCTTTACCACCATCGTCTCCACCGGCCCCACGCATAAATATCTGAAAAAACACCCTCTGTCGTCTCCACCCAACCGCCATATCTACCTCAACTAAATCGATTTACCAAACCGTTCAGCCGACAATTCAGCCGCTGGCGCAAAATCGAAACAAAAGCGGCGCATACTGATAAACGTTTGACGCTGTTTATCAGTTTTACCAGCCCCATCGGAAGGTGTTTCATGGTCGCATTCGATCGCAATCCGCAAGACTTTAAGTATCTGCGCCTGCTGTCGAGACAGTTTCCCACCGAGCAATCCGCGTTTACCGAGATCATCAATCTCTCGGCCATCCTCAACCTACCCAAAGGCACCGAGCATTTTATGAGCGACGTGCATGGCGAGTACGAAGCCTTTATGCACATCCTCAACAACTGCTCGGGCGTCGTGCGCGAGCATGTCGACGAGATCTTTGGCGACACGCTCTCCTTTGACGAAAAGGGCGAGCTGTGTACGCTCATCTACTACCCGCGCGAGAAGATCGACCTGGTCCGCAGCCGGCGCGAGGACTCGCCAACCTGGTACAAGACGATGCTTGACCAGCTCATCATGGTCGCTCGCTCACTTTCAAGCCGCTACACGCGCTCCAAGGTGCGTAAGGCCATCCCGCGCGACTACGCCTACATCATCGACGAGTTGTTGCACACGCACCCGGACGAGAACAACTATCGCGTGCGCTATCACGAGCGCATCGTGGAGTCCATCCTGGAGACCGCCAGCGCCGACGACTTTATCGAGTCGCTCGCCTCGCTCATCAAGCGCCTGGCCGTCGACCACCTGCACCTGGTGGGCGACATCTTCGACCGCGGCGGCGGCGCTGCCAAGATTATGGACCGCCTGCTCACCTACCATTCGCTCGACATCCAGTGGGGCAACCACGACCTGCTGTGGATGGGCGCTGCGGCCGGTGAGCCCGCCTGCATCGCCACGGTACTGCGCAACAACCTGCGCTACGACAACTACGAGATCCTGGAGAACGACTACGGCATCTCGCTGCGTGAGCTTGTCGCCTTTGCCGATGCCACCTACACCGCCGGTGAGTCCATCACCCCGCTGATCAAGGCCATCAATGTGCTGCTCTTTAAGCTCGAGGGCCAGATTATCCAGCGCCACCCCGAGTTCGATATGACCGACCGTCTGTTACTCGACAAGATCGAGCACGGCACCGGCACGGTCACGCTCGCCGACGGCAGCGTGTGGCCACTCACGACCAACGACTTCCCCACTGTCGATCCAGCGGACCCCTATACGCTCACGCCCCAGGAGCAGCACATCATCGACAAGCTCGTGTCCGAGTTTGTCACCGCCGATCACCTGCATCGCCATATCGATTTCCTCTATTCCCACGGCTCGATGTACAAGGTCGCCAACGGCAACCTGCTCTTCCATGGCTGCGTTCCGCTCAACGAAGACGGCACCTTTAGCAGCATGAACTGCCTGGGCACCTGGCACGCTGGCCGCGATTATCTCGATTTTTGCGACCACATCGCCCGCCGCGCGTGGCGCGTGGGCGACCGCGATGCCCTCGACTGGATGTGGTACCTGTGGATTGGCTTCAATTCACCCGCCAGCGGACGCCTGGTGCGTACCTTTGAGCGCGCCTATATCGCCGATAAGAGCACCTGGGCCGAGCCGATGGACCCGTACTTTACGCTTACCAAGTCGCCCTCGGTCTGCGATGACATCATGCGCGAGTTTGGCGTCGCGCCCATGGCATGTTCGCCGACCGGACACATCATCAACGGCCACACGCCCGTTAAAACCACCAAGGGCGAGCAGCCCATCCGCGCCGAGGGCAAGCTGCTGGTCATCGATGGCGGCTTCTGCCGCGCTTACCATCCCAAGACGGGCATCGCCGGCTATACGCTCATCTCGAGCTCGCGCGGCTGCCGCCTCAAGTCGCACCGGGCCTTTACGACGGTTGCCGAGGCACTCACGCGCAACGTGGACATCGAAAGCGAGACCAACCGTTTTGACCAAGCGGACCGTCGCCGCATGGTGAGCGACACCGATACTGGCGCCAAGATCCGCAGCCAAATCCAAGACCTGCGTCAGCTGCTCGATGCATATAGAAACGGTGCTATCGAGGAGCGCGCCTAGCACCACCCGCGGGGATTGGCTAAACTTGCTGAGTTTGTCATCCCCACGGCGTCCCCGCGCCACCCTAAGGCAGGTACCATGCAAAAGCTCCTTGCGCAGATCATGAAATTTGGCATCGTCGGTGTCATTGCCACGGTTATCGACTTTGGCATTATGAATCTGCTCCACTACGGTCTGGGCCTCAACATCCTAATTGCCAACACCAGCGGCTTTATCATCTCACTCATTTTTAACTACCTCGCAAGCATGAAGTACGTGTTTGCGCACAAGGAAGGCATGAGCCGCCGCCGCGAGTTCATCATCTTTGTCGTGCTGTCCGTGATCGGTTTGGTGCTCAACGACGGCATCGTGCTGGCGCTCAACGCCGGTCTGGGGCTCGAGGCCAATATCGCCAAGATCTGCGCCACCGCGCTTGTCATGGTCTACAACTTTGTGACCCGAAAGATCTTCCTGGAGGGCAACGAGACCAAATAGCTCGAAACCCCTGCAGCATTACGGCGCCCACGGACGATGCGCACTCAGCGCAGCATCGTCCGTGGGCGCCGCTCGTTTACGGGCAAATTTTCAACGTTTACGGATTAGCTCTTGAAAATTTGGCGAGTTCATATAGTTCTTGGCAAAGACCTTACGTTTCCCTTGTAAAAGCTCTAAAGTATCCTCTGCTCGATTCATCAACGCATTGGATGTGATTACGTGCGCAAGGCGCTGGCACAACCTCATACCAAGCAGTTCCTCAAGTTTGCTGTCGTGGGTCTTATCTCCTTTGGCATCGACTGGGGCATGCTCATTGCGCTCGTCGAGCTGTTCCACCTCGACTTTTTGATGAGCACCACGGTTTCGTTTATCACGTCCGTCGTGGTCAACTACTGGCTCAGCATGAAGTACGTGTTCGACCACCGCAAAGGCATGAGCCGCAAGCGCGAGTTCACGATCTTCACCATCCTGTCGGTGATCGGCCTGGGCCTCAACGACCTGTACATGTTTGTGGGCGTCACGTTTTTGAGCATCGGCTACCAGGCCATGAAGGCCATCGCCACGTTCCTCGTCACCTGGTACAACTACTTCAGCCGCCGCTTCTTCCTCGAGGGCGCACGGTCGTAGTCGATTCACTATTTGCTTGAATGTATAACCGGTTGGAATTCCCATTCCAACCGGTTTTTTGTTTGCCGAGAGACCCGGCGATCCAGTCCCATTCGCATGAAAAACGGGCGGCTCGGATGTTGGTCCGAACCGCCCGTCTGGCGCGCTATGTCGAGGCCTCTAGCCCGTTACGTAATACCAAACGACGTTGTCGCCGTTTGAGAGAACGTAGTTACTACAGGCCGTCATGGGCGTTGTGCCGTTGACGGAGTACATCCACCCGCTCGTGCCGCCGTACTGTTTCTCGGCCAGACCACCAATCGCGGAAACATACGTGCCGTACGACGAGCCGTGTGCGTTGACAGAAAGGCCCAGCGCGCACAGGGCATCGTAAACGGTAGCGCCTTCGTTAAAGGTAAAGGTGCCACCAGAGGACACGGGATTGCCCACAGCACTCGATGTGACCGAAACCGTCACCGTTACGTAGTTGGACTCCTGCGAGCCGCCCTGACCGCCCGAGGAAGCGCTTCCGCCATTAGAGGATGAGGCTCCATCAGACGACTGACCGCCGCCCGAAGAAGCACCGCCAGACACATTGGAAGTATCACCGGCTCCCGTATTTTGGGCAGCGGATTTATCGCCAGACCTCTTGCTGTCCTGACCATCGGACTTCTTGCTATCCGAGCTTTTGTCCGATTCCTTGTGCGAAGACTCGGAATCATCCTTGGCGTCGTTCGAGCCCTTGGACTCATCTTTTGCAGCATCCGAAGATTTGGAATCCTTGGAACTGGCCTCGCCCGAAGCGGTAGACGAGCCAGACCCCTTGGTGTCCTTGGCGACGACGCTCTCCCCCGTCACGGTCTGAACGATCCAGTCAATGGACCAGGCGCCGCTCTCGGAAGGATGGACGAAGCCCAGCGAGACGACGATCAGAATGGTGCATGCGGCAGCAAGAACGCCAAGGAGCGCCTTGCGACGAGATGCGGACGCCGCCGAAGCGGCGCCCTGTTGCTTTGCATCGTCGAACTGAATGAACGAGGAATCTGGTTGCTTGGGGTCAGCGTCCTTGGATTTATTGGACACAACCCTCACCTACCGACGTTTGGTGAACACGAACACGCCAACGATGGCGAGACCGATGACGCCGGCGGCAACGCCAACAATAGCGAGCGGGTTGGTGCCAGTCTCCTGCTCGGAAGCACTAGAGGACTTCTTAGCAGTGATCGTAGAAGCAGCACCCGTATCGGACTTGGAATCGGACTTCTTGTCGGACTTCTTGTCGGACTTGCCGTCCTTCTTGTCAGACTTGTTGTCGGACTTCTTGTCGGACTTCTTGTCGGACTTGTTGTCCTTGGTCTCGGTCTTGGTCGACACCGTCGTCTTGGTCACCGGCTTCTTGCCCGGGGCAATAGCGCCGCCCTTCGAGCCGGAGCCGGAACCCGTGCCAGTGCCAGCGCCAGTGCCGGAACCAGTACCGGTACCAGAACCGCCGCCGCCATTCGAACCAGCGCCGCCATTACCGCCAGGGTTAACGGCATTCTTGGTCCACTTGGCATACAGCGTCAGATCGGCCGTCACCGGCGTGCTAAAGTCATACGCCTGCGTGCAAGCCTCATCGGTATACCAACCGCCGAAAGTGTAGCCATCGCGCGTCGGATCGGCCGGCTTGACCAGCTTGCCATCGGCCGTAGCAACAAACTTAGTGTCGCAAGCAGACCCGCCGTTGGAGTTAAAGGCAACCGTCCAAGACTCGACAGCTCCAAGTTTAAACAGCGTGCCCGAATCATTAATGTAGTAGAGATTGCCAGAAGCATCGGCAATGACCGGAGAGTCACAGTACTGGTAATGGCCAGCCGCATCATAAATCTGCGTCGCCTCTGCATCGCCGAGCGTATAGCGATACACGCCACCACCAGCAGAGTAGTTGACGTAATCCTTGCTATCCGCGCTGTTAACGGTGAAGTACACATAGGTCTTGCCGCCCTGAACACTCACCAGCGGAGTAGCAGCAATACCGTTGAGGCCAGCCGGCAGCGCCTTGCCGTCGGCAGCAGCGACCATCGTGGTCTTACCCGTCTTCAGGTTATAGAGAACCAGAGCAGAGCCAGTAGCCGTCTGTCCGCCGACAATCAGATTGTCACCAGACACCGCAGGGGCGCTCAGATTATTCGTAAGGCCCAGATCAACCGTCTTCTGTTCACTCAGCACGCCCTTCGCCGAAAGCGAAATCACATGGAGCTTTCCGTCGTGCGTCATCTGATAGAAGGTCGAGCCATTGGACGGATCGGCGACACAGTCGGCGTTCGCGAGAGCGCCGAGCTTCATGGTCGAAACGACATCGCCCGTCGTCTTATCAATGCACTTAAGCGTACCCGCGCTCGTAGGAACGATGGCATACTTATCCGTCAAAGCCGCACCAGTCCAGTAATAGCCCTCGTCAGGGTCGATGTTCTGCCAAGAAACTTCGCCCGTGGCAATCTTAATGCGCGCAAAGGAGCCGTTGCCGTAGGTCGCGTTGTAATTCTCGTCATACGAAATATCGACCGAGCCTACATAGACGTACTCGCCGTCCGAAACGACGGTGCAGGAGCTCTGCGTCAAGTCCGTCAAACCGGGCGTCAGCCACTTGCAGATCAGCTTGTCTGCAGTAATCGCCTGGACCGCACCGCCGTTGAGCGGAACGATGATAAGGCCATTGGTATAGATCGGACGAGAGGTATAGCTCACCTTGGAGGCAAGCGGCGCAGAGGCAACCTTTTTGCCCGTGGACGAATCGATCTTAATGAGCTCGTTCTCGGTCGCGATGTACACAAAGCCGTTAGCAATGACAGGCTCGCTGCAGTTGGCATACTGCTGACCAGACTCGGCCTTCCAATCGAAGGCCCACTTAAGACCGGCGGCCTGCGCAGGCGTCTTGGCATCCGTTACGGTCGAACCGTTGCCACTGTTGCCGTAGCCGGCCCACTCGGCATCCCAATCAGGAGTCGTCGCGCTCGGATCCACGACAATCTTGTCGGGATCGGGCATGGGCGAATTATCGGTGGTATAGGCAAGCGTGACCTTATCGCCGCTCTTGAGCGTAATCTGATTGGCGCAGAGTAAGGAGGGCTCTCCGTTGATATACAGATGCCAATATTTATTGGTCGCAGCATCCCAACCATACGGCTTGTGATCGAACGGCGAAGTAATGGAATTCAGGAACCAGTACTCACCACTCTGGGAGCCGTTGTACGCAACGCCCTTGGCCTTCAGAACTGCCTCAATAAGGTTCTGGGCCGTGGAGCCTTCGGGCAGAGAAACATTGCTTGCCGTGCCCCAACGCGTATTGTTCCCGTTGACATCGGGACCGATAACATCGGCGGATCCAAGCACCTGACCGGGGAGGGCATCGGCGTCAGCACCATACATAAAGGTGACGGCATCGCCCTCATGGAGCTCGTAGGCACCGGCGCCAACGTCGGCGAACTTGCCATTTACGTAGAAGCGCCAATAGCTATTGGTCGCAGCATCCCAGCCATAGGACTTACCATCGAACGGCGAATAAATGCCGTTGAGGAACCAGCCCCAAGACGATTCGCCAGCATCGAGCTTAAGGCCGGTCTGCTCAAGGAGATCCTTGGCAGTGGAGCCTGCCTTGAGACTCGTCTGGCCCGTCGAAGCCCAAACCTGCTGCTTGCCGTCCTTGTCCTTACCGAGAACCTGAACAGAAGCATGGACAGAATCGGAGGGCAGCTGGTCGCCCCAGCCACCGTAGAACCACGTAACGGTATCGCCGGCATGGATGGTGACATTGTCCGCCGTATAGTCACTCGACTTGCCGTTGATGAACAGCTGCCAATAGGTCGAATAATCTTGGGGCGTACCCAGCTCAACACCGTTGTACTTAAGGCTCAGAATGAAGGAGCCCGCAGCAACGGCGTCAATGTCGTTCGCCTCGAGTGCGACCTTCGTAAGATCAAGCGCGCTCGAGCCGGACGTCACCACATACTGCGCGTTATCGACCCAAGTCTGAGTCTTGCCCTGGGCATCGCGACCAATGACGGTCACATTTGCGGCAACCTGGTCCTTAACGACAGGGGACGCGCTACCAGCCGTATAGGCAAACTCAATCTTCTGCCCCTGGGTGAGCTTGACGCTGCTCGCGCCAACCGAGGAAGACGCGCCGTCGACGAACAGCTGCCAGAAGGCATAAGTCGTCGGATCGTAGGCAAGCGTGCGACCATCGCTCGGGGATGTGATGCTTTCGAGGTAGAAACCGTATGCCGTGTTCGGTTCGTACTTCGCCTTGAAGCCCGTCTTCTCCTGCAGCTTAATGAAGGCATCCGCAGCCGTCGCGCCCTCGTCGAGCTTGAGCTGCGTAGGTGCCACCCAGGTCTGAGCCTTGCCGTCAGCATCGGTGCCGATAATCGAGAACGAGACCTCGACCTGCTTCTTGGCGACATCGCCGGTTTCTGTCGGGTTCTCTGTCTGAACGGCAGCCGCGGCGGCAGATCCCGCTTGGCCAGCGGATGCCGTCGAAGACTGCTCGCTCGTGGCAGGGCTCTCCCCCGTCGCCGAGCCTTCGTCGCCAGTTGCTGCCTCTGTTATGGCTGCACTAGCTGCAGGTGCGCCCTCGGAATCCGAAACCTCGGCGCCGCTCTGCTCAGCGGTACCGCCCGCAAGCGCTGCGTCCTCGCCCGGCGTCGCAGCCCGAGCCACAGCCTCGGCAATGCCCTCGGCGCCCTCGGCCCACAGCTGAGCCGGTGTGGTACCAAAGGCCATCGCGAAGGCCAGGAATGCCACCAGGCCGCGCTTGGCTACGCCGCGCGCAATTGCGCCACGGCGATGCGAGACGCGCTGGCGCTCGTCCTCAAACATATCCATTTGTCTCCTACTGTCTGTACTTGGAGCGTTGCCTTGAGACTGCCCCACGTCATCGCGCATGTTGCGCTCGAGTTCCCCCATCGGGGACCCCCTTCCCTCCAGAGCCCTATGCACACCGGCGGCAAAAGCCGCAGCCGCATGCAAGACGGGAGGCGATCCGACTTAACCTTAACGACTCGGGCACGTCGTCCGATCTGCGACGCGAGCATCCCGAGCCAAGAGGAATTACGGTTACTGGTACAGCCGGGGACTTGCACCCCGATTCTCCCAAATGCGCAGGATAACCGCGCATTCGTGCGTCTCCGCACCACCATCTAGGCCATCGATTATTACCGTCAAAATGGTATCACGCAAAAAGGCCTCGCACGCAGGCGAAGCCCAAGGTAAAAGCTATTGTTTGCGATAGGAAAATGCGGTGACGGCCGCAGCCTCTAGTGCTTGCCGCCGTGACTGTTGAGCCAGATATTGCGGCCCAGCATAAGCGCCAGCACCAGCGCGCTCACGTAGCCCATAAAGCCAATGACTGGGATACCAAACACAACCGGCTCGATACGCGCGTAGTACACCACCGACGAACCGATAAACAGACCGGCGATCACAATTGCCATCGACATGCGGTCGATAATTCCACCCAGCTGTCGCAGCGCCTTATCGCTGCTCATGATCTGCGTGTTCACCTTAAGCTGGCCGCGCGTGAGCATACGCGAAGCCAAGCCCAGATACTCGGCCGCCTCGAGCGAGCCCTTCGCCGCGCGATAACTGCTCGCTGCAAAGTCGCGGCTCATCTCGCGCATGCGGGCGTAGGTGCTCTTCTCGTTTTTGATGTGTGCCTGGATGATCTGGATCATGTTGACGTCGGGCATGTACTCGGTCAGCAGGCCCTCGAGCGTCACCATGCCGCGGGCGAACATTGTCACCACGCTCGGCAGCTCAACGTCATTTTTGCGCGCGAGGTTTAACAGCGAGGTCAAAAACTCACCGATATCCAGGTCCTTAAGGTCAAGGCCCGCAAAGTCAGGCACGATAAAGTCCAAATCGGACAAAAAGGCCGAATGATCGAGCTCAGCCGAGTCGCCACGCGTCACAGCGAAGCGCATGAGCGAATCCTTGAGCTTTGGCACATCGCCCTCGGCCACGGCAAAGATCATATCCTTGACGATACCGCGGTCGTGGCTCGACATGCGTCCGACCATACCCAAGTCGATAAAGTAAACGATGCCGTCCTTGAGGATGATGTTTCCCGCATGCGGGTCAGCATGGAAAAAGCCGTCATCGAGCACCTGCGTCGAGTAGTCCTCGACGATTGCGGCACCGATCTTTTCCAAGTCATAGCCCTCGGCCACCAAGCGCTCAGGATCGGCGATCGAAATGCCGTCGACGTAGTCCATAACCACCACGTGCTCGGTGCACAGGTCCAGATAGGATTTAGGGCACGTCACGCCATGAACACTCTTATGGAACTCGTAGAAGTCGTTGAGGTTTTTGGCCTCGGCCAAAAAGTTGGTCTCCTCGCGAAACGAGGTCCACAACTCCTCGACTACGCCGTGCAGGTCAACGAATTGATCGGTGTTGACGAACTTGGAAACGATACGCACCACCGAGCGGATGATATCGATGTCCTGCGCCATAACCTGCTGCGCACCGGGGCGCTGCACCTTGACGGCCACGTCCTCGCCCGTCACCAGACGAGCGCGGTGCACCTGCGCGAGCGATGCGCTACCAAGCGGATTGGGGTCGATCGCATCGAACATCTCCCCCAGGCGCAGGCCGTATTCCTCTTCCAGACAGCGGAGCACTACCTCGTACGGCACCGGCTCCACGTCGGAGCGCAAGCGGCGCAGTTCATCGCAAAAGCGTTGCGGCAGAATCTCGGACCGGCTGGCCAGAATCTGCCCCATCTTGACGAACATGGGGCCGAGTTCCTCGAGCAGGCGGCGCAAACGAACCGGCGTGAGGTTATCCCACACGCGGTACTTTTTAACCAGGCGAACAATCTGCCCGATACGCTCGCGGCGACCCGCCGGCGTGAGCTGGTATTCCTCGTCCGGCGCCATCGCGTCGGGCTCCTCGGGCACCATATCGACAGCGCGCGGCTTCTTGCGAGCGCCCGAGACGGCGGCGTCGACCTCATCGACAACCGCCGCCTCGTCACCCAGGGGATCTAGTTTGTTGTAATCGGTGGTGGAATCTGCCATCTGCGCTGCTACTCGGCCTCTTCGGTATCCTTCGCATCGTCGGGCTCAACGGACTCGACGGGCACCGAGGTCACGTTGTCCTCGACCGAATCGACGATGTCGCGCACGTGGGCCAGGAAGGCCGTGCGCTCGGACGCGGTCATAACGCGGACGCGAGCAAGGATGAGCTCATCGAGCACGCGCTGGGCCGCGGTCTCGCCCTGCATGCCCAGACGCTCGGTCAGATCGGAGATGGTACCGCCGGCCTGCTCGAACATGTCGGACACACTGCGGGCGATATCGGGAGCGCCGGCGTCCTTGCGAACCTGCTCGCCCTTGGTATTAAGGTCGTCGAGAACCTTCTTGCCGCCTTCGACAGCAACGGCGGCAGCGCCAAAGCCCACGTTAATGGCGCCGTTAACAAGCTGATCGAGTTTCATAACCATGGTTGTCTCCAATCACAAACAACTGCATTGGCGTTCTTGTACCCAAGATTGAGCGAAAGCGACAAAGCGTTTTAGCGCTATTCAATCGACGGGAAATCCCTACCTCACGTTGTCGTTCATCGCGAAAGAGTTCTTCATGGCGCAGCTCGTGGTGTAGAGCACCTTGCCCAACAGGGCATCGGTCTCCACGCGCACGAGCTCGGCAAAGGCCTCGTTGGCGCGGGCGAGCTCGGCAGGCACCTCGGCCTCGGGCAGCGCGGCTACGACAGCGTCAACGTCGTGAATCTGCTTGTGGCCCATGCCGCCGACCTTCTCCTGGTAGTCCTCCACAGCGCGGCCGCACTCATGGAAACGGACGTCAGCCAGGGCGCCGATCAGGCGGTTGGCCCAGTAGAAGTTTTCGGACGTCACGCGAGCCTGCGTGTCGGCATAGTACTCGGGCATGGTCTCGACGTTGGCGTACAGCGGAACCAGCGCGTTAAACGAGTTGGAGCCAAAGGCCATCCACTGCACGGCACGGTAGGCCGGCTGCGCATAGGGGCGCAGCTGCAGCACGGCGAGCTGGCTGTTGCGATTGATGCCGATGGGGCGATAGGCGCCGCGCGTGGCGGGCGTGCCCTTGCTGCCGTAACAGTCGTACTCCGTGCCCTGGTAGTGGCTCGAAAGCACGTACTTGATGTCCTCGATGGTCACCTTACGCTCGGGCACGCGGCTCCAGGGGATATCGTCGCTCTCGGGCGTGTAGTCGGCGTCGGGGCCGTCCCACACGTCGCCGGGGTTGAGGCAGCGCTGCATGTACCAGGCGCGCGGCGTGTTGTAGACATGGTCGCTGTCGCTGTGCGAGCCAAAGGCCTCGCGCGGGTTAAAGACCGTTGCCGGACCGTCGCCCTCGACGCCCAACGTCAGGTCCAGATGCCACTCGGCCATCCAGGAGCGCAGGTCGGCCGAGCACATGTGGTCGGTCTGGGCGCCCTCGGCGTCGTCTAGGTCAAAGCTGTCGATACCCAGCTGGTTGGGCATGGTCACATAGGCGTCATCAGGCACACGCTTGGCGATCCAGCGGTGGCCGCCGATGGTCTCGAGCCACCAGATCTCGTCCACGTCACTAAAGGCGATGCCGTTGTTCTCGTAGGTGCCGTAGCGCTCGAGCAGGTCGCCCAGGATACGAACGCCGTCGCGGGCGGACTTGGCGTACGGCAGGACCAGGGTCACCATATCCTCCTCGCCCAGGCCACCAGGTTGCGCCGGCACATAGCCGTCCTCACCCTCGTTGCCCTTGGCGGGTACGTAGTCGACGAGCGGGTCGGCACCGCGGACGCGCTCGTTGGTGGTGAGCGTCTCGGTTGCGGACATGCCCACATTGAGCTCGTTGAAACCGGCCTCGGCCCAGATGCCGTGGCCCGGGACAACATCGGGGACGCTCGTGTAGCGCATGGGGTTATTGGGCAGTTCAACGGTCAGGTGGCTCAGGACGCTTGTGTAGACGCGCGGCTGCTCGTCGGGATGCACCACGCGCATACGTTTGGGCTCAAACACCCCGTTGGACGAATCCTCGTTACGCGCGACCAGGGTCGACCCGTCGTAGCTTGCGTTTTTACCGACCAGAATCGTTGTGCACGGCATGCGCATCCTCCTTGAGCGAAGAAATCAAACGGCAACAGTGTATCGCTTCGGCGCAGAAAGGGCGAAACCACGGCGCTGGCAACCCCTGTGGTCAAAAAATGCCAAATATGAGTACTGTCACTAATTTAGTAACAGCAATTTTGCTACGCATGGGTGTCGAAAGTCTACATTTGTTCAAAAATTAGATGATGTACTTCCCCATAGGTCCAATAAAATAGGCTCTCTATCGATAATAAATATCGTTAGAGAGCCAAATTAACCTAAAATATATGTGACTATCTTGGCAACAGTACTCATATTTGGCATTTTTTGTCCACGGGGTATAGAACTAACCCCTCAAACAGCCCAAACGCCTATTTCGATGCGCGCTCCGCCGCCTCAATCACGTGTTTGGCGAGAATCGCGGTGGTCACAGCCCCCACGCCGCCCGGCACGGGCGTGATGGCGTTAACGACCGGCTCCGCAGCATCAAAATCGATGTCCCCGACCAGCTTGCCAGCAGCCTCGTCCCAGTTAATGCCAACATCAATGATCGTCTGGCCCTCGCGAACGGCATCCGCGCCAATCGTGCTCGCGCGTCCAACGGCTGCAACAACGATATCGGCAGAACGGCACTCGGCAGCAAGATCGCGTGTATGCGTATGGCACGTCGTCACCGTGGCATTGCGAGCCGTAAGTGCGGCGGCAACGGGACGCCCGATCACCAGCGAGCGCCCGACCACAGCAACCTTAGCTCCATCCAGCTCAACGCCGTAATGATCCAGCAAAGCAAGCACGGCTTCGGCTGTGCAGGGGGCAAAACCCTCGCCGCGCCCCGAAAGCGTGGAGAGCAGCGAAGCCGGCGTCATGGAGTCAACGTCCTTGGCGGGATCGAGCGCTGCGGCGACGGCATTCTCGTCAAGGCCGACGGGCAGCGGGCGGAACATCAGGCAGCCATGAACAGCCGAATCGGTATTGATGTCCTCGATGGCCGTCAACAGCTCGTCCTGCGAAACATCGGCAGAAAGCAAAACGCGACGAGCCTCAATCCCCACTTTTTCGCAGCGCTTGAGCGCACCGCGCTCGTAGGATAGGTCGTCCTCGCGTTCACCTACACGCACGATAGCCAACGTCGGAACAACGCCCCGCTCGCGCAGGGCTGCGCAGCGAGCAGCAAGTTCCTCAGTCAAAGCGCGAGCAACGGGAGCACCCTTCAGCAGTTCAGCCATGGCTATCCTCTCTTCCTTGCAGCGTCGGAGGCGCGACGCGCCAGCGCATCGGCGCGCGGCAACCATGTGTCGAGCAACTCATCACACGCCGTCTCGAGCTCCTTAGCACGAGCGCGATCCTTCATAGACGTGGTGTTCGCAAAGAGCGTCAAGCTCGCGCCCTGCATAGCGGCACGGCAGAACACGGCGCCGCACGCCACATCGGACAGCAGTTGACGCGAACCCTTGTCGGCCATGTCCTCGAGCAGCGCCAGCGCACGCCCGCAGGCATCCATAATGCGATACGGCGGCAGAGCGGCCACATGCAGCGCATCCTGAATCGCGGTCGCTCGAGTCGGATCGTCACGCGGAATACCGTACGCCGCGGACACCTGGCCGTACGCACGAACGTCCTCGGCGACCAGACCCACAAGTTCCTGCGCCAACTCATCCGCCTGGGCAAACGCGCGCGTCAGATCGTCTGCGCGATCGGCAAGCGCAGGGTTTGTCGCCCCATAGCGAGCAACCATCCCGCAAAGCGAGGCGCCCAGTGCACCTACAAAGGCGCTCGCGCTACCGCCGCCGGGAACCGGCTCGCGTGCGGCAAGCGCCTCGGCAAACTCTCGACATGTTTTATCCATCATCTCTTGGCTCATACGCACGCACCTTCAAGTCATATACATCGGTCGGGTGGCAACCGCCGACCGACCGCATCAATCACATAATGGTGCTAAGTCTAGCCCATAAGTACATGAGCGTCAGCGCACCTGGCCATCGCGGATTTCTATGACGAACGATAGGCCTCGGCACCGCAAACATGGGACACATGGCCCACCTTTCGAGACTTCCGGACGTCAAAAACTGAGGCATATCTATAAACAAGGAACCTGTTGGGGCAACGCCCACGCACGCGCGCCCCATTAAATCAACGGGCACCTCACCCCGGGGAGGGCCGACAGCATCGGCCCTCCCCTCTTTTGCGACCGCACATATTGCCACTTGTCGGCGCAATTCCAGCCCCCAGAATGGGACACATGGCCCACCCTAGCGAGCCGTCCGCGCGTACAGTAAAGGCAGGTAATCCATGGGCGGTTACAGATCGAGGAGGACACGACCATGAAAAAGAAGGCCTTTGCGATTCTCACCCTCTGCATCAGTCTCTTTGCCGCGGTTGCCCTGGTGGGTTGTGGCGGAAACGGCGACGCTACCGGCAGTGGCGGTGACGGCGGCGCGGAAAAGCCAGCCGTGGATATGAGGACCGACTTCATTTGGTTTAAGGTCGAAGTCCCCGAGGGCGTCGAAATCACGGACGTCGCAGGCGATACCGCCGACAGGGCCCAGTTTAAGTTCACCGAGAGCGAGCATGCCAGCGACCGTTTCATCCCCGTCTTCGATCCTGACAAGAACGCCGATGAACTGTTTGACTACGAGGCAAAGTGGAAGGCCAACTCCGGATGGACCGAGAGCGATCCCGTTAAGTACAACGGCAAGACCTGGCGCAGCGCCTACTTTACGCACTCGGGCGGCGTGACGACCGAGTACTTCACTGACGTTGACGGCGGCAGTGTGTACGTACGTATCGACAATGTCGAGGAGCACAAGGACGCCGTCGAGACCATGATGAAGTCTCTGGAGTTTGCCGACGACATCGCCAAGGCCAAGACCGAGGCCATGGACGTCAAGCTCGAGGATATCGAGATCAAGCGCTAAGCGACTGGCGAGCACAACGGGAAACACGGACGCAGTGCAAACAAGCGACGGTATCCCAGCGCTTCGTACCCAGGGAGGGCCGGTAAGCCGACCCTCCCCATTCTTATGCCGGTAGCCGACGAACGCAGGATGCCGGGCTCCAAAACCATCCCAGACGTGATAACAGCACAAATAGACAAGTGCCCCAACACGTCCGCCCGCCGATTTATAGCGCCGCGCAGGCAATTTAAACCGGCGTCTTTAAACATCTGGGCAGTATAGTGACCAAAACAAGTGCATAACCGCACCCTGCGAACGGAGGAGATATGACCGAACACCATGCCATCAGCCGCCGAGCGTTTACGCTGGGCCTAGGGCTTGCGGCGTTGTCACCACTTGCAAGCCTGCCTGAAACCGCAGCGCCGGGCATTCCCCTGCGAACGGCATTTGCAGACAACACACCCGCACCGTCGGACAGCCTCGACAATTTCGTCATTCGCCTTCGCCCCGCGGGCTATTTTCGCACCGCGAGCGTCAACCAAGACGGCAACGTTCGCGGCAACGTCTGCCACCTGTTTAACGACGGCACGTCCAGCAAGCTCATCCTTGAGAACGTAACGACCAAGAATGACGATACAAACTGGTATGCTATCCGCACCTTGCTCAATTTCGAAGAGCATAAAAAGACGGGCTACAGCATTTGGTCGGTCGACGACGACTCGGACAAAGATGGAAAGGTCATCCACGTATGGGGCGGCGAGTATGACAACAAGCCCAGCCGCGCTTTTGCGTTCGAACGTCAATCAAACGGAACCTATATCATTCGAGACCGCACGGTCGAGAAAGAAACCGAGAAAAAAGACATTAAGTACCTGGCAATAGAATCGGACGGCAAAGACCAGGACAACAATAAGATCTGCCATAAGAGTAAGAGCATTCCGTGGGAGCTAGAACTTGTCGGTTACGACATGGGCAAGATCAATACCACAGTTAGAAGTATCGACTGGACCACGTATAGCAGCTACGTCGACGGACCATGCTGGATGAAATACGTCGACGACAACAAGTACCTCGACGAGCTGAGTATCCCGGGCACGCATGATTCGGGCACCTGCAGCGTGGACAACGACACCGAGCCCCAATCCTCACAAGCAAAGTGCCAGCAGGATTACATCCCGACGCAGTTGCTCGAAGGCATTCGCTATTTTGATATCCGACTCGGAAGGAACGACGAGAACGGCGACCCCGGTATCGACCATGGAAGATGCTACCTGCTCAAAAAAGACGGGGGCTTTATGCATCTCTCCGATGTCATCGGTTACTTCAAAACATTTTTGAACGAAAACCCGTCAGAAGCGCTCATCATGCTTGCGTCACGAGGCAACGACGAGGCTACCGACGAAAGCGTTACGACGGCTTTCGCCAAGGTTATGCACGATAATCCCGATCTGTTCTACACGTCGAGCCGAATCCCCACACTGAACGAGGTGCGCGGAAAGATCGTCCTGCTGCGTCGATTTGTACTCGCCGGCAACAGCGTAAGCAGCCACACGTGGGGCCTCGATCTCACCCAATGGGACGACAAAATCAAGGCGCATTCCGGGCAGTCGATGTGCCTCGTCCAAGACGCGCGAGGCTTTGAGACTACGGGCAATGCGGGCGACAAAGAGCCCTATTGCACCAAGGTATACGCCCAGGACCATTTTGAATGCACCGGAACCGACAAGATTAGCTGGGTCGATATGGCGCTGCGAGAGACGACCAATCTCACGCGCAACAAGGTGGACGTCGAGGACAATGATGGCGCCAAGGTGCAAGTCCTGGAACGCTGCTGGTCTATCAACTACACCAGTTGCACGAATTACAAACAAGGAAGCAATCCTTTTACCGCGGCGCGAGTGGTCAACGAGCATCTGTACAAGAGCCAGTACATCAATCCCAGCGGCAGCGATAAAACAAAGTCAGATTGCCTCAAGCACGTTGGCATTATCGCGTCCGACTTTGTCGATTCGGCACTGGCCCGGAGCATCTACCAACGCAATTACGACGCGAAGCACAAGCCAACAGTTTCATGCTGCCTCCCGGACCGCATGCACATGACGTATGGAGACTCGCTGAGCGATGCCTCGCTCCAAGATGGCAAGACCGTTGGCGAGGGCCATTTCCGCCTTGTCGACAGCAGCAACGTACTCAACGTGGCCGCTTCTGGCAGCGCGTTTGCCATCGAATACGTGGATGTCGACGCCCTGGGCAACGAGACCGTTACGGGGCTGCAGGGCTCTGTGCCCATCGATATCGATCGACGCGCGCTGACGCCCCATTTTGAGGGACTCGAAGGCCTTAAGGCCGGCGAAGACGTGCGCGCCAAGATTGCGGCATCACTCGAGGGCAAGCTCGAAACCGATGCCTGCACGGCCCAGCTCGAGTTTGTGCGCGACGCGAACGGCGCTCCGGGCACGGCAATGGCCGAGGGCGAAACATTTGCCGCAGGGACGTACTGGGTGCGCGCGAAAGACCTTTTGGGCGACGCGGCACAGAACTACATGCTCGCCAGCGATGGAGCCGTAAGCTTTACCGTAGCGGCCTCGGGCAGTGCAGGCGGCACCGGCAGCGGCACGGGTTCCAACGCAGACGGCGCCGACAAGAACGGCGGCGGCAACAAGAACAAGGGCTCGGGCGGAAAACTCGCCGACACGGGCGACGGCTCTGGTATCGCCGCCGGGCTCGCCGCTGCCGCCGTGGCGACAACGGTCGCTGGCGCGGCAAAGCTTGCCAGTGACCGCGAAGACAGCGAAGGCGCTAGCGAATAGGCAAGCCGGCCTTTTAAACACATCGACTCAATCGGGAGCGTAGGACACCGTTCTGTGCCCCCGATTTTTACCTTGGCCCGAACGCCGCTATCGGCTACATCACCATGTTCAGCGCGTTAACAAACTCCTGGGCCTTCGCACGGCTGCTCAGGCTAAAGACGCAAGCAGTCAACAGCCTGTTACGCAGAAAAACATCGCGGCCTTTGATTCTATTGACGCCCGTAATGTCCTTAAGATAGACAATTTCGGTGTGCTTGCCACCAAAAGTGCCCTTCTTGAGCACCTCAATGCGGTTAGGGTAGATCTTGACGTCTTTAAACCTACCCGAACCCTTGTCCTGAAACAGCAAGGTGTTGTTGTCCATGCGTGCCACTCCCATGGGGTTCGCTAAAACTGCCTCTATGGCCACATTTTAGTCACCGCAAGGCTCCCATGCGAAGGTGCCAGACAGCAAAGCAATTCGTGTCCGCGCGAGGCTTTAAACTAAATGCAATAAAGATGCATTCCACAAGAGGAAAATGGGGCGACAGTGATGGGCGAACTGGTAAACCGTGGAGAATCGGCAATCGTGCCCGAAGGTTTTTACAAGCAGGTTTCCTCGATTCTCAACGCCGCTCGCGACAAGGCCTATACCGCCGTTAACTTTGCGATGGTTGAGGCGTATTGGGAGATCGGCAAGAGCATAGTTGATGAGCAGGGCAGAGAGGAGCGCGCCAAGTATGGAGAGGCGCTGCTCAAGGCCCTCGCAATCAGACTTACCAAGGATTTTGGTAAAGGTTTTGAAGCAAGAGAGCTGCGCAAAATGCGTCAGTTCTATCTTGCATTTCCAATTCGGGACTCACTGCGTCCCGAATTGAGCTGGACACATTACCGCAGGTTAATACGCATTCCTGACCCCGAAGCTCGCACCTGGTACATGAACGAATGCGCCGACTCTCGCTGGAGCACGCGCCAGCTCGAACGCCAGATCAACACCGTGTTCCGCGAGCGCCTACTTGCCAGCAAAGACAAGGAGGCTGTCACCCAAGAAATCCAAAAGAGCGCCCCAGCTCGTCGCCCCGAGGATATCATCCGCGATCCATATGTACTGGAGTTTTTAGGTTTCTCGGACGATGCTACGTTTCGTGAGAGCGATCTAGAGCAGACGCTCATCACGCATCTTCAGAAGTTCCTGCTGAAGCTTGGCCGTGGCTTCGCTTTCGAGGCGCGCCAAAAGCGCATCACCTTTGATGGGCGCCATTTCTATATTGACCTTGTTTTTTACAACTATCTGATGCGCTGCTTCGTGCTCATCGACCTTAAGACCGATGACCTTACGCATCAGGACCTGGGCCAGATGCAAATGTATGTGAACTACTACACGCGTGAGCTCATGAACGAAGGCGACAATCCGCCCATAGGCATCGTGCTCTGCGCGGACAAAAGCGATTCGATCGTCGAGTACACGCTGCCCGAAGACAACGACCAAGTGTTTGCTGCCAAATACCTGCCGTATCTTCCAAGCAAGGAAGAGCTGGCGCGCGAGCTGAGTACCGAATACCGCGCCATCAACGAAGCGACTAATGGCGAAGCGCAAGGGTAGCAGCACGTTGCGACCGAAACGCCCGCACGCGTGCGAGCCGTCCCGTGTTGCGCTTCCCTACTTCCCAAAGATCGCAGCGAGCAAGCCCTTGCGTTTGGGCTTTTCTTCTCGGTAGGAACCCTCGACGGCGGCTGCAACCTGGCGCGGTTGCTCGCCGCCTCCACGGCGCACGATCTGATACAGAAACGGCGACTTAACGTATTTGACCTCGATGGGCGTGGCATGCACGGTGCTTTCACCGGACAGATGCAGGCTCGGATTGAGCGGCGCCACGATATGCGTTTCGCGCTTGTCACTAAACACCACCGCGGCCGCGCGGCCCGTCTGTCCGTTTACGGCAATGCGCACCTGCTCGCCATCGCGGCTGTCCGTCGCCGGACGATCGACAAAGTAGACCGACACCATCACCAGGCCATCCTTATGCTTGCGGGCCTTGCGCGCCCAGGTTCGGATGCTCTTTTTATTGAGCCCCAGTACGGCCTCGGCATCGTTGCCCGCAACGTCGAGCGCCAACTTATCAATGACCACCTGGTCCTTGGTAGATGCATCGACGGAGACGACGCGGAAGTCGCCTTCCTGCATGGCGGGATCGAACGGACCGACCTTGGCAAAGTCCCACGGCTCCAAAATGCCCATGAGGCGAACGTCCAGGTAGTTTGCCCTGGGGTATGCCCAGTCGAGCACCTCGTAGTACACCAGGGTTTCCTTGCTCAGGCCCTTGCCCGGGAAGCTCGCCATCATGCGCAGGTCCGCCAGCGCCATGGGGAAATAGAAGAGCATCATGTCGTTTTGGATCGCATCTTCCACGTCGTGCCCGGCAAAGGCATCCGGGTACTGGCGCACCAGCTGCAGCGCGTTGGCACGTGCCTGCTGCGGCGAGATTTCGCAGGGAATACCCTGATCCGGCACATACTCCGCACCCACGCCCATGGTCAGACGCTTGCTAAACGTCCCCGGCTTGAGCAGGTCGGCAATGCCGATCTTGTTGCCGCAGGACGGGCACTCAAACACGCGCTGGGTCGACTCGCCCTCAAAGGACGCACCACAGAAGGGGCAAGGAATGCTCACATGCGTGGCCTCTTGGAACTCCTGCGCCGTGCCGCGATCCTCCCACAGCAGATGTTCCAGGACCGACTGATTGCGCCAGTGCGAATTGAAGAAATACCAGTCCGGGTCCTCCGGGCGCTCGAGTTGCGACACATGCGTGAGCTTGAGCAGTCCATTCACCACCGTCAGCGGCGTATGGCGAATGCCCAGGGCGCTCTTGGGCTCCCCCGCATCAGCCTGCCACGGAACGACCGTGCCGCAATAGGCGCACTCAAAGCTGCGCTTAGCCTGGTGCGAGTACATAGGGCCGCCGCAGTTTTGACATTTAATGGCAAACATCTCGTCCATGGAAACGTCCTCCTTTGCACAGGGGCTGTCGACATTAAGTATGTCGAGCAAGCAGGCACATGCCCATACCCATGTGGCCCAAAATGGACCACCCAGGCAGACGAGAAGGCTCGCTCGTTAGCACCGGCAGACTATTGCTGCATTTTCTGAGCATCGGTGCACGGCGCCCCCGCGCGAGCTACACTATCCCCTTAAACATGATTGTGAGGACGACCGCTATGCTATTTGTAAATCGGCTGGTACATACGCTTGTTCCCGGCAGCGAGAGCGAGCCGGTCGATGCATCTTGCCGCACCAACGCGGGCTTTTCCGCAAGCCTCGTCTGCATTGGCCTCAACATCACCCCT
>URHQ01000022.1 GCA_900547655.1 uncultured Collinsella sp. | reverse complement strand
ATGTGTATAAGAGACAGGGCCTCGACGTCGTCGGCAGGAACGATCACAGTCATGCCGGGGATGACGCGCATGAGGGCGATATCCTCGCAGCACTGGTGCGTGGCGCCATCCTCGCCCACCGAGATACCGGCATGCGTGGCACCGATCTTAACGTTGAGATGCGGGTAGCCGATGGAGTTGCGGACCTGCTCAAAGGCGCGGCCGGCGGCAAACATGGCAAAGCTGCTCGCGAAGGCGACGCGGCCGGTGGTTGCGATACCGGCAGCGACACCCATCAGGTTGCTCTCGGCGATGCCCACATCGAAGAAGCGGTCGGGGCAGGCTGCCTTGAACTTGCCGGTCTGCGTGGCGGCGGCAAGGTCGGCGTCGAGGACCACAAAGTCATCGTGCTCGTTGGCGAGCTCGACGAGGGCCTCGCCGTAGCTTACGCGCGTGGCGATTTTCTTGACGTCTGCCATCCTAGAGCTCCTCTCCGGCGGCCGTGAGCTCTGCCATGGCCTGCTTAAACTGTTCATCGTTGGGGGCCTTACCGTGCCAACCAACCTGGTTCTCCATAAAGGAAACGCCCTTGCCCTTCATGGTCTCGGCGATAATGGCGGTCGGCTGGCCCTTGGTAGCGCGGGCCTCGGCAAAGGCGGCGCGGATCTGGTCGAAGTCGTTGCCGTCGGCGAGCTCCACCACGTGGAACTTGAACGCGCGGAACTTGTCGGCGAGCGGCATGGGGTCGTTGACCTCCTCGACGGGGCCGTCGATCTGCAGACCGTTGTGGTCGACGATCACGCAGAGGTTATCGAGCTGCTGGTTGCCGGCAAACATGGCGGCCTCCCAGACCTGGCCCTCCTCGCTCTCGCCATCGCCCAGCAGGGCGTACGTGCGGTAAGTATCGCCCCAGTGCTTGGCGGCAACCGCCATGCCCACGGCGGCGGAGATGCCCTGGCCGAGCGAACCGGTAGACATGTCAACGCCCGGGGTGTCGTTCATGTTGGGGTGACCCTGCAGGTGACTGCCGATGTGGCGCAGCGTCTCGAGATCCTCCTTGGGGAAGAATCCGCGCTCGGCGAGCACGGCGTACAGACCAGGCGCGCAGTGACCCTTGGAAAGCACGAAGCGATCGCGGTCGGCCTTGCGGGGGTCGGACGGGTCGACGTTCATTTCCTCAAAGTACAGATAGGTCATGATGTCGGCAGCGCCGAGCGAACCGCCCGGATGGCCGGACTTGGCAGCGTGCACGCCGGTGACGATGCCCTTCCTTACCTCGTTGGCAACCTTTTTGAGCTCTTCGTCGCTCATTGTGCCTTCCTTTCATCCTCATTAGACAAAATGCGCACGGCACCGAAGGTAATCCCAACACAGCCGCAATGCACGTACGTCATTCATTATGCTGGAAACTGATGGCTTTACCAGAGTTTTTATCATTATTTGAACAATTTAGCAGGCAGAACCGCTGATGAAACGGTTTATCAATGTGAACGTCTTTTGGATGGAACGCGGTCGCCCCTACGCGCTAATGTCCTTGAATCCCTCGCCGAAGGCTTCCGTAACGTCAGCGACCGTCACAATGGCGTGAGGATCGCGCTCGCGCACGATTGTTTTAAGGGTGTTGAGCTCTCGACGGCTCACGATGACCATAATCACCGGCTTCTCGGCACCCGAATACATGCCAGTCGCCTTAAACTTGGTACAACCACGACCCAGGCCATACATGATATCGGCAGCAATATCAGGGAACTTGTCCGAGATGATGAGTACCATACGGCGCTTGTTGCCACCATCGACCACGGCATCGATCACGTAGCCGCTAATGACCATCGAAAGGCCTGCATATAGTGCGTTTTCGATTGAAAAGACCGGAGCCGACAGCGCGCATACGGCAACATCGATCGCCATGACGGTCGAGCCCACCGGCAGCGAGGTGTTACGCGAGATGATTTGGCCAATCGTGTCCGAGCCGCCGGTGTTGGCGCCGGCGCGCAACACCATGCCGTAACCGATGCCCGTAATAATGCCGCCCCACATAGCGGGAAGCATCAGGTCCGCATCCGCCAGAGGTGCTACAAACGGGGCGAACAGATCGGTAAAGAAGCCCAGCAGCACAAAGCCCGTCGCGGTCTGCACCACGTAGAACATGCCGCCCTCGCGCATAACGACCAGTAGCAGCAAGGCATTCATCACGATGGTCTGGATACCGACGGGAAGCGACACGCCTCGCGTCGCGCCGACCGCCTGGATAATGGTGGCAAGGCCCGTAACGCCACCGGCAGCAAGGCCGTTGGGAATCAAAAACAGGTCGGTCGCGATGGCGGCCAAGGCACACCCCAACATGATCTGGGGCAGGTCGTGAAAGAAGTTCATCGAAAGAATGCGCTTGATGTCCAGACGATATGCCATGCTGCCTCCCTCAAAAAAGCGCACCCAAACGGATGCGCTTTGAACTTCTTCTTGTATTCGATTCTACCGATTCGCCGGACAAAAACCACCCCTGCGCAGGGTTTGTTCTGGATACAAACCCGTCCAACCGTTGGACTTGGCATCGGCTTGAAGCCACGATGTTTTAGACCTCCGAGCCTTCTGCATCGGCGTTGCCGGTCGCCCAGCGATGATAGCCAATAACAAACGGGTCCAGGTCGCCATCGTCAAGGACGGCCTCGACATTGCTGGTCTCCACGCCCGTGCGTAGGTCTTTGACCATCTGGTACGGGTAGAGCACGTAGCTGCGAATCTGGTTGCCGAAACCGATCGTAGTCTTGGGTCCACGAATCTCATCGAGCGCCTCGGCGCGCTTCTCGAGCTCAATCTCGTACAGGCGAGCCTTGAGGATCTGCATGCACGCGGCCTTGTTCTGGATCTGGCTGCGCTCGTTTTGGCAGGTGACCACAATGCCGCTGGGGAAATGCGTCACGCGCACGGCGGAGTCGGTGGTGTTGACGCCCTGGCCGCCCGGGCCACTCGCGTGGTACACGTCCACGCGGATGTCGTCGAGACTGATCTCGATGTCGATATCATCGGGTAGCACGGGGATGACCTCGACGCCGGCAAACGTGGTCTGGCGGCGCTTCTTGTCGTCGGTGGGGCTAATGCGAACCAAGCGGTGGACGCCGGCCTCGGCGCGCAGCATGCCAAATGCGTCCTTGCCCTCGACGGTAAAGGTCGCGCGGTCGATGCCGATAACCTCGGCCGCGGGACAGTCGTTGATGGTGACCTTCCAGCCGCGACGCTGGCAGTACTTCATGTACATCTTAAAGAGCATGAAGGTCCAGTCCTGGGCCTCCAGACCACCTTGTCCGGGCTTGATGGTCACGATGGCATCGCCGTGATCGAACTCACCGGTAAACCAGCTCGAAAGCTCAAGCTCATCGATGGCACGGGCCAGGCGCTCAGCCGTGGCTGTAGCCTCCTCGCGAAGGGCGGCGGCGTCGGGGTCATCCCCCATCTCCTCGGCAAGCTCCAGCGCGGCGCGGGCATCGGAAAGCTCGCCGCGCGCGGTGTCCACGGCAGCGATATCTTCCTTGGTACGCGCGATCTCCTCCATGGTGGCACGGGCGGCGTCGGCGTCATCCCAAAAGCCAGGGGCAACACTTTTGGCCTCGAGCTCGGTCACGCGCGTGCGCTTTTCGTCCAAATGAAGATACGACTCGACCTCGCCGAGCCGGTCCGCGAACGCGTCCAGCTCGGCGGGCGTTACCTCTAAAGCCTCAGCCATTAACGATTCCTGCCGTGGCAGTACTTAAACTTCTTGCCGCTGCCGCAGGGGCACGGGTCGTTGCGGCCCACGTTGACGTACGGATCGTCGCTCTCGGACTTGCGATAGGTGGTCACCTTGCCACCGTTGTTGACGGCAGCCGGTCCGCCTTGGACAGCCGTGCGGGCCTGCACCTGCGCCTGCTTGCGCAGCACCGAGTCGCCGTTGTCACCATCGACCTCGGCAGGACCGGAGAAGCGCGCGCCCTCGAGCGCGGGCTCCTCCTTGTGCTCCACGACACGCGGGGCAGCCTTGATCTCGATGCGCAGAACCGTGCGCAGGTAATCCTCATACATGGTATCGACGAGTATCTGGAACGCGCCGTAGGCCTCGGTCTTGTACTCAACCAGCGGGTCGCGCTGGCCAAAGCCGCGCAGGCCGATGCCGGTCTTGAGGTAGTCCATCTCCTGCAGGTAGTTCATCCAGCGGGTATCGATGACGCGCAGCATGACCTGGGTATTGAGCTCGCGCATCAGGTCCTCGCCCAGACGCTCGGCCTTCATGTTGTAGCACTTCTCAACATAGGCCAAGACATCGGCAGCCAGGGCTTCAAAGTCCTCGTCGGGGAACTTCGGCGTATCGATGTGGCCGGTGAGCTCCACAACCCACTTGCGCAGGCCCTCCAGGTCGCGCTCGCCCTCGTGGCTGTCCTTGGTGCAGAACTCCTGCACGCAGCGGTACACGGTATCGTGCATGACCTCGGTGATGTGGTCGGTCAGGTCCTTGCCGTCCAGAATCTTATTGCGCTCGGCGTAGATGACCTGGCGCTGCTTGTTCATGACGTCGTCGTACTCAAGAACGCTCTTACGCATGGAGAAGTTGATGCTCTCGACCTTGTGCTGGGCGCTCTCGACGGCCTTGGAGATGATCTTGTGCTGGATGGGCATGTCGTCGCCCATGTCGGCCGTGACCATCATCTTGGAGACGCGGTCCATCTTGTCGCCGCCGAACAGGCGCATGAGGTCGTCCTCGAGCGACAGGTAGAACTGGGTCTCGCCCGGATCGCCCTGACGACCGGAGCGGCCGCGCAGCTGGTTGTCGATACGACGGGACTCGTGGCGCTCGGTGCCGATAACGGTCAGGCCGCCGGCGGCAAGTACGCGCTCGCGCTCGGCCTTGCAGGTCTCCTTGGCCTCGGCGTTAAACTGCTCGAGCTGCTCGGGCGTCACGTCCTCCATGGTCAGGCCCTCGTACTCAAGGCGCTCGCGCACCAGCTCGTCGGGGTTGCCGCCCAGCAGGATGTCGGTACCACGACCGGCCATGTTGGTGGCGATGGTCACGGCGCCGTAGCGTCCGGCCTGGGCCACGATGTGGGCCTCGCGTTCATGGTGCTTGGCGTTGAGGACCTCGTGTGCGATGCCGCGCTTGGTAAGGGCGGCGGACAGCTTCTCGGAGCTCTCGATGGAGACGGTGCCCACCAGGACCGGTTGGCCCTTGGCGTGACGACGCTCAACGTCGTCGGCAACGGCGTTGTACTTGGCCTGAATGGTGCGGTACACCAGGTCCTCGTGGTCCACGCGCTGCACCGGCTTGTTGGAGGGGATGACCTCGACGGGCAGCTTGTAGATCTCGCGGAACTCGGCATCCTCGGTAAGTGCCGTGCCGGTCATGCCGGAGAGCTTGTCATACAGACGGAAGTAGTTCTGCAGGGTGATGGTGGCGAGTGTCTGGTTCTCCTCGCGTACGAGCACGCCCTCTTTGGCCTCGATGGCCTGGTGCAGGCCCTCGGAGTAGCGGCGGCCTTCCATAATGCGGCCGGTGAACTCGTCGACGATCTTGACCTCGCCGTTGGTGACCACGTACTGCTTATCGCGGTGGAACATGTACTGGGCCTTCAGCGCTTGCTGCAGGTGGTTGACCAGCTGGCCGGAGAGATCGGCGTAGATGTCCTCGATGCCCAGGCGGCGCTCGATCTTCTTAAGGCCGCGCTCGGTGGCGGCAATGGTGTGCTTGGCCTCGTCCATGACGTAGTCGCCCGTGGGCTCCACATCCTCGGTGGCAGTGAGCATGTCATGCGACACGTCCTCGCCTCGCTCAAGGCCACGCACGGCACGCGCGAAGTCCTTGTAGGTACTGGCGGACTTGGTGCCAGCGCCCGAGATGATGAGCGGGGTACGCGCCTCGTCGATCAGGATGGAGTCGACCTCGTCGACGATGGCGTAGTTGTGACCGCGCTGCACGCGCTGCTCGGGACGGGTAACCATGTTGTCGCGCAGGTAGTCGAAACCGAACTCGGAGTTGGTGCCGTAGGTGACGTCTGCCTGGTAGGCCGGACGCTTGAGTTCGAGCGGCATGTTGTTCTGGAGCAGACCGACGGTCATGCCCAGGTACTTGTAGATGCGGCCCATCCACTCGGAGTCGCGCTTTGCCAGGTAATCGTTGACGGTAACGACATGCACGCCCTTGCCGGCGATAGCGTTGAGGTAGCCGGCCAAGGTGGAGACGAGCGTCTTGCCCTCGCCGGTCTTCATCTCGGCAATATGACCCTCATGAAGCGCCATGGCGCCGATGAGCTGTACGTCAAAGTGGCGCATGCCCGTGATGCGCTTGGAAGCCTCGCGCACGGTGGCAAAGGCCTCGGGAAGCATGTCGTCGAGCGACTCGCCGTTGGCGTAACGCTCGCGGAACTTATCGGTCTGGGCGCGGAGTTCCTCCTCGGTCATCTTCTCAAACTGGGGCTCAAGACCGTTGATCTGGTCGACGATCTTGTAGTAGCGCTTAAGGTCCTTATCGGATCCAAAGGACAGCAGCTTTGACATGAATCCCATGTGGTTTTCCTTTTTGGCCATCGCCCACGCCGTGCAGCTGCGGGCGAGTTAAACACAGATGATTGTACTTTAGCCAAACAAGGCGCGGCCTATACGGTCGACCTCGACCGCCACGTAATAACTACGACCCGACCGACCTGCCAAAAAGGGACTGGTTTATTTTGGCAGGTTTTATCTGGGAAAACGCCGTCACTCTGCCATTTGGTGCAAACCAACCCGTCCCCTTCGCACCAATCTGGTGCAATGGGAACGGGTTAGCCTGCACCAATAAAAAGAAAAGGGCCGCGCACCCAAATGGATGCACGGCCCTCATGCCATGAATGCGAGCGATTCCGCGGCGAGCTATTTACTCAGCAGCCTCGGTGGTCTCGGCCTCGGCAGCGGCCTCCTCGACGGGAGCCTCGGCGGCCTGCTTGGCAGCCTCCTCGGCAAACTTAGCAGCACGCTTAGCCTTCTCGGCAGCCTTAGCCTCAGCGGCGGCCTTGCGAGCGGCCTCGGCCTCAGCAGCCTTGGCGGCCTTGGCAGCCTTGGCCTCCTCGGCCTTCTTGAGCTGGGCGGCAGCGGCGCCACCGAACTTGTCGGCGAAGCGCTGGACGCGTCCACCGGTGTCGACGAACTTCTGCTGGCCGGTGTAGAACGGGTGGCACTCGTTGCAAAGCTCGACCTTCATCTCAGACACGGTAGCGTGCGTCTTGAAGGTGTTGCCGCAGGAGCACGTCACCGTGCACTCGACATACTGGGGATGGATACCCTGCTTCATGGTAGGACTCCTTATTGGTCAGGCGCTGGTTACCGATCAGCGCATAAGGCGTCTTGGTTTCCGACCAAGACAACAAACTCGGCTATGGTACCACGGCGCCGCGTGTCCCACAAAAGGTTCACGGTCTTTTCGGAACGACACGAATCTGACCCATCGAAACACATCTCCACCGTTCCTTCAACTGGGAAAATGCCGTCCCCGGGGCCTGAGAAGGGCCCCGGGGACGTTCGACTGACTGCGGGAACGGCCTTTCCGCTCAATGTGTTCGGCTGAGATCGGAAATCAACCAAACTGAACTAGGTTCAGTTGACATGGTTAAAAACGAGGGGCGACGCTTTTGCGTCACCCCTCGTCCCGGCCGGTTGCTTTAGTTGTACACACGGTAGTTACACTTGAACTGGGTTATGTGTCCATAGTTGGAGCGGTACCAACCCGACGTATAGCTGATTGCCTCTGCGCCTAGATAGTCGTAGCCCTTGTTGTAGCGAAGCTGACGGTAGGTCGTGTCGTACTCTGCTACGTAAAACGTGTCTCCAGAGAAGGCTTTGTACCGGTCCTTAACCGTCGAAGCCATGTACGCGGGTTCGACATCGCCTTTCTCCCCGTTGAGCGCATAGACGGGTGCCGCGATTCCGCATAAAGCCGTTGCCACGAGGATGGAGTAGACAGCCATGCGCGACGCATTGGACTTCAGCTGTTCAAATAGTTTCATGTCATTCACCTCGCTCGTATGTATCGAGGTATTCCTGCTTGAGCGTCTGCGAGGACGACTTGATCTTTTCCACGAGCGTGCCGGCCTCGATGAAGTAGAACGAGTTGGTGAGGTCTGCCAGGTCGTCGAGCAGATGGCTTGAAATGAGCACGCTGCGTCCCCGCGCCACCTCGCTGCGCATCGCGTCGCAGGAGGTTTTCCGTTTTCCCGGATCGAGGCCGTTCAGCGGTTCATCGAGGATGAGGTACGGGCAATCGGTCGCTATCGCCATGGCAAGCTTTACCTGCTGCTTCATTCCTGTCGAGAGTTTACGGGTCGGCTTGTCGAGATATGGGGAGATTCCGAGGGAGTCGCAGAGCGAGTCGATGTCGGCGGCCGATTTCCACGCCTCCCTAACGAAAGCAAGGTGCTCGATGGCCGATAGCGTGGGATAGAGATCCGCGCTGCCCGAAGAGCTCAGGTAGACGAGTTCTGCAAATTCGGCTGATCGACGTTGGCAGATTCCGTCTGCCGCCAGGCTTCCCGAGCGGATGCGGGTGGGAAATTGGCCCGACAGCGCTTCAAGAAGGGTGGTTTTCCCCGAGCCGTTGGGAGCAACGAGGCCCGCCGCCGTTCCCGGGCTCAGGAAAAGCGACCCGATTGAAAGTATCGTCGTGCTTCCGTATCCCACGCTCGCGTCCAGAAGCTCGAGCCCATGGTGCTTTTTCGCGGGTCCAGGCTGTTTGGGGGAACGTGTCGCGACGGCGCCGACCGTAAAAAAGACCGCGACGTATGCCAGGGCCACGGCAAGCATCGATGCGCTGCCTGAACCGGAGCCAATGAATTCTGTCGGGAAGCATCCTACGTAACCCGTTGCCTCGATAGGCGAGAATACGGGCAGTGGCAGGAGCCCGAGCACGGCATTATGCCCCAGTGCCGAATCGGACAGTAACGGGAATGCCGGGGCCGCGACAAGCAACGCGGAGGTAAGGGGGCCCGCGAAGACGCGCCTCGTTGCGGTCGATAGGACGGCGGAGCAAACGGATATCAAGGTTCCGCCCGCGAGCAGCGCGAGAAGTATGGTCGTGAAGACGTTTCCCGCGGTCGTGGTAGTGAGCGCGCCGTCATGGAAGAAGGCGATCGGGTACCCAATCTGCCCGAAGCCGTTTAGGACCAAGGCGCAAATGCTCCCGGGTGCGAGGCCGGCGAGGAGCATCGCGGTCCCCGCGGCGATTATCGAAAACACGATCTGGATAAGGCGCCGGAATTTGGGTGCGGGCGCCTTTGCCGCCAGGGTCCCGGGCCTTGTGGCCCCGAGCAGGAGTATCGACGAGAGAAGGAAGGGGATGAAGGGAAGGAAAGACGGCGCCGCGGCAATGGCGTAAGGCAGGAAGGAAAGGAATGGCAGGTCGTTTGCGGAGGCCGGGATATCCGTGATGCCGGAGCTGCTCAGGGCACGGCAATACGCGAGGTCTGCGTCATTGGTCTCTCGGTCTCCCACGATGGACCCGGATTGGAAGCCTTCGTCCATGAGCGCGTAGTAGCTCTCGGCAGAATCGAGAAAGGCGGCGTCGGTTTGAGCGGCGAGGGCGGCGTTCGCGTATCTTGCAAGCTCAGCGTCATCTTGCTGCTCTGGCGATAGGTCTGTGCCGCTGGCCTGGGGCGCGCGCGTATTGAATGCGTCGACAAAGCCCTGCATGCCCTGCTTCATAAAGAAGGGCCCGTAGATGGGTGAATTGAACGCAATGGGGACGGAAAAGGCTGCAGCGAGAACGAGCGTACAAATCCATACGGCCCTGTCTCTTAGGATTAGTTTGAGAAGAAGTCGACAGTACATTTAGAAGCACCTACGTTCCTCAAAGAATTGTTAGATTAAAAGTAACAGACCGGATGAAGATACGTGCGACGGGGGCGAGGCGAATGGCTGAACGGTATCGATATGCGGGTTCAACGGTATTATATTGACCACATAGATTTTTAACTTGCATTTCTACCCGCCCTTTTCGTAGAGTCGCCGATACGTGCTTAGCGCACCCTCGGCGCGTCCGGCAGGCTTTGCGAAATGGGATCCAGGAGACTTCGGCGCAGCATCATCTTGCGGAATGCTTCTAATGAGCCTCCCATCCTTCAAAAACAGAATCTCATCGCACAGCCTATCGACCGAATCCAAGATGTGGGATGACATGATGATGCACGTACCAGAATCGGCCAGCTTCCTGAGAATCTCGGAATGCAAGTCCACCCTGCTGGGGTCGAGCGCGTTCATGGGCTCATCTAATAGAAGGTACCGCGCGCCCGTCGCATACGCAATCGCCAGGGTAAGCTGCTGCTTCATGCCCTGGCTCAGAGTGCGGATCCTCATCTTCGCGAACTCGCCTATCTGCGTTTGTTCCACTATCTCTTCGATATCGCGAGCATGCGGCCACATATCGCAAACCATCTTGAGGTGATCTTCCGCACGCAATCCGGGATACAGCAGCGTCCCCTCACCAGGTGCATAGAAGATCATAGAACGGACCTCTCTCGCACCCGTACCCTGCACCTCATCCAGAACGATGCTCCCGTCCACGCGAGGACCCGGCAAACCTGCCATCGCACGCAGCAACGTCGTCTTTCCATGCCCGTTCGGAGCGACGAGACCGTAGACCGTACCCGGGGCAAACTCAGCGTTCACCGAATCTACGAGCACCTTCTTTCCATAAGAGATCGTCAGCGTTTGAAGGTCAATCATCGAGATCATCCCCTTTCGATCTTTGGAGCACTCAGGCGCACCATCAACGGAGATACGGCGCCCAAGACCACCAGCAGAGCGCCCGATGCGCCGACGACCTCTCCAAAAGGCATCGCGTTCGTCCCTCGCCCAAGGAACCCAATCGTCCCCACCTGGGAAGCGGGATCAAACGAGGCGAATGGAGCCAGCAGCGCGACGCCCATGCCCACGCTTTCAACATGAGCGCTCAACGAACCCAACACCAAGAGAACCGCGCAAACCATTCCGGTGACAACGGGGTTGCGGCTAATCGCTGCTGTCAACGCAGCGACGACGGAAATCACGCCGTATGCCATGACCAGCAACGGAATACTGCACAACACCGCCTCCCCCACCATGGACGTTGTCGAAGCTCCCGCCCGAATGAGAGCGACGGGATACTCCGATCCACCCGCACCGTTCTTAATCACGGACACAACGACAGCGGGAACCATCGACACCAAAAGCAGCACCAAGCCAAGCAGGAGAGCCAGCGCAACAGCCGTCAGAAAACGCACATGCGCTGTTGCGGGGATCTGGAGAACCAGAAGGGAACGACACTGCAGGTGGGTGCACGCGAGCGATGTGACAACCACGGGCAACAGCAAAAATAAGGAGGGAAGCGCTGCCTGGAGATACGAAAGGAGGATTAATGGGGGCATCTTCGTACTTAACTCGTAAACCTTGGGGTCCGGCAAGCTCGCGATCGACTCAAGCAGAAGGGCGCGCGCCTCCGCACGAGAAGGAGTCTCCGGCTCGATTCCGATCGATTGCAGGAGAGTCGCATCTGCCGCGCCCAGCTCACCTCGAGCGCGCTCGTACGTCGCAAGGCTTCGAAACCCCTCCGCAGGCATAGGCGCGTACACGAAACCCGAAAGAGCATCCCGCATGTCTTCCAGGGCCGCTTTGCCCTCGACGTCCATATTCGCAGCGTTCTGCTCTAGATACCGATCTATTGAACGGAGCTCCCCATCCCTATACCGAACAGCGGAAACGTTATCAGCGTCAGGAAACATCTCGACCAGAGCCGGGACCAGCATCGTCGTCGACATTGCAATCGCGCATACGGCGAGGGTAGGAGAACGCAGGAGCAGTTTCCCCATCGTTCTTACGTATGCAACGGCGGAGGCACAAGCGCTCGAACGAGTTGCCGTTCTCGATGCAGTGAAGGAACCTCTCTCAAGACAAATCGGGGATATCGGGCACGCGCAGCCGCTCTTTCCAGCAACGCAAAGCAGGCTAATTGCCAGCACCTCGATCCCGATTGCGCATACGAGGGCAATCGCGCCACGCTCGAAGCAAAGTCCAGGCAGATTCACTATCTGCGTTGTCGGGTACGGGCTATAGGCGCCGACGGTCAACTCAGTGTTCGCATACGTAAGGGGATTCAACAGGACGAACTCACGTAAAGCGATGGATCTTCCGTAATACCCGGGAACCATCGTCACCCCCATCAGGGCACATACGAACACGATTCCAAGCGTAGGGTTATTGGCAATCTTCACGGCAAGGTGAACGACAAGCGAGATGAACGCTGCCACCAAGAATTGCAAGATGGCCGTCTGCGCGAACACCAGCCAAGCCGGTTTGATAACCGGAGTCGCATATTGAATGTAGCCTATCGGATAGAACGGCGAGCCCGGGCCATTCTTCACAAGCGCGGCGATTATCCCTGGAAGATTGATGGCGAGGACGGCAAGCATTGCAAAAACACTCGCCCATACGCTCGATGCAACAAGTCTACCCAGCTCGCCCATCGGTGCCTGGATGATGAGCTTTTCACGTTTGTTAAGACGCGCGGCAAGGAACGAGACGGCAACGGCCGTTGCGACCCATAGCAAGTACTCCTTCGATCCGTCATAATAGGTGTACTCTCCATCCGATATCTGCAGAAACGGAAGTAGGGGAGAGAGCGGTGCCAAGATAAGACGTCCCGCGGCAAGAGGGTACAGAAGCGCGGGCATGCTTGATGAAGAGGTATAGACACCGTCCTCCCCCGCATTCACAAGCGCATCCGCATAGGATGCTGACAATTCCTGCTCAACACGGGTTATTCCCGACTCGAGGTATTCGACCCGTCCGTCGATGCCAGCCGCGCTCCTGAAGACGGGCAGAGCACAAAGAACCATCAACGCAACAACGACAACACAGAGCGACCTGGAGGAGAGAAGCGACCTAAAGATCGCCTTCGAGATTTTGAGCATATTCATCGCCAACCTTAACCTCATCCAGTCGGAACAGAGGGGCCGAACAAAATGCTCGGCCCTTATTACTTGACGGCAAAGTCAATTTAACATAAACTGTTAAAAAGTAACCTGAGTTTTTTAAATTCTTCCGAGGTTATTATGAGTTCCGACAATCGCACTCCCCGGCTTCATTCCTTCCGCATCGCATGTGCGATAGCCTCTGCGACCCTTTGCGCCACCGCCATCGCACAAGTGGCGTTCTCCTTAAAGCCAGCAATCGAAGTGCTCGACAACCCTGTAATTGCAGACTCCCCCGCGTATCCAGCCCTTGCGATCTCGACATTGGTCCCTGCCGTCATCGGTATCGCTACGACCATCCTCAGCGCCGTTCTCGTGTGGACGATCAAGAGCGGAGACCCCTTCAAGAAAGGGTCTGCGACATGCTTGAAGGTGCTCGGCATTCTCTTCGTTGTTCAAGCTGCCACCAGCCTCTACGCCGGCTCACTCAAAACCTCCGTTTCGATGTTTGGCGGCGAGGGGGCCGTCGGCGCCCAAGAGATCGCTTCATCATTCGATTGGACCTCTCTGGTTCTCGGCATCGTCCTGTTCATGCTTTCCCAGCTCTTCTTGTACGCCCGAGAGCTGTACCTCGACTCCGACGAGATTGCGTAAGGAAACGCCATGCCCGTAATTGTTCGCCTCGACAAGATCATGGCCGAGCGAAAGATTTCCTCGAACGAACTTGCCGAAAGGATTGGAACCACGCCCGTGAACCTGTCCCGTATTAAAAAAGGGCATATTCGCGGCATTCGCTTCAACACACTCGAGCAGCTATGCCTCGCCCTTCGTTGCCAACCCGGAGACCTTCTCGAAGTCATGAGCGAAGAGGATGCCCGAAAGGAGTTCGGACTCGATTGGTCCGCCGAGGATTAGAGGGCGGTCGTACTCGCCCTGCACACGGGGATGCGAATCGGCGAGGTCTGCGGCCTTCGGTGGTGCGATGTGGATTTCGAGACGGGCCTGATCTCGATCAGACACTCGGTGGCGTACGCGAAGGGAATGGGTTCGTTCATCAAGGACACCAAGACCCATGACGCCAGGGGTATCCCCATCGACCCGGTCGGCCTACTCCCCTTCCTGAAGGAGACCCACGAGATCGACTGCGGAAAGCTGCGCTTGCGCGGCCTTACCGGAGCGGTCGAGATCGGGGACTGCTACATCCTGTCGGAGCCGGGCGCGACCTTCGCGACGACAAGCTATATCCGCAGGGCGTTCAAGACGTTCTCGGAGACCAACGGCCTCATGGGCACCAACGACGAGCTGATCACGTTCCACGGCCTTCGCCACACGTTCGCAACGCAGTGGATCCGCCAAGGCGGCGATATCAAGGCGCTCCAATCGATCCTCGGCCACAAGGACGCCATGGCGACGCTCAACGTCTACGCCGACATCGAGCCCATCTCCAAAATCCATAACATGCTGCGCGCCACGCCGTGCCTTTGGCGCGGGCACCTCGGGCCGAGGGTCGATCCGGGTCCCATGTTCCAACAGAGGATCCAGGAGTCCATCGAGACGCTCCAGGCGTTCGGCTACGGCATCACCGAGCCGGACGACCGAAATATCGCCATACGCGACGTGAAGACGAACAGTTGGCTCTAGCTCACCGAGTACGCGGCAGTGCTGGGCCCATCCCAACTGAGGTCACGGTGGTCCGATAGGGGCGCCGCCCGCGGCATGCGCCGCGGAGCGGTATCCCCTACCGAAGGGCGGGGATGCCCTCCGCTTCCAGTTCGGAATCAGCCGTCGGAGGCGTTCGGCTGACTGCGGGAACGGCCTGTCCGCTCAATGTGTTCGGCTGAGATCGGAAATCAACCCAACACGAGCCGGACACGCGCCAGACGGCTCTTCCCCGTACGGCCTTCCCCCTTACGCTCATGTTGCAGGCATGTAACGCCGCAGCGAGCGCGCCTTTTTTGCGCCAGACAGGTACAATGATGAACACTGTACCGTAGCGGAGCGCCCCGCGCGCGCCGCAATCACGCGAAAGGGTTTCCCATGGCCGAGATCTCGTCCTCCCGTATCGTCATCACCGTCCTTGGCAAGAACCGCCCCGGCATCGTCGCCGGCGTCACCCGCGTCCTGGGCGAGGCCAACGTCGACATCCGCGACATCACGCAGTCCATTATCGAGGACATCTTCACCATGACCATGCTGGCCGATACCGCCGAGTCCAAGCTCGACTTCGCTGAGCTGCAGAAGGCCCTGGCCGAGGCCGGCGAGCTTTCGGGCGTCAACGTGTCCATCCAGCGCGAGGACGTCTTTAACTTTATGTACCGCCTGTAGCGAACAAGCCGCTGGGGATAGCCTGACGCGCGCATGCCCATGCAAGCCACCCCGATGCGGCCCGGAGAGGAGCGCGCATGGCCTACGACGCCAAGAAAATCTATTACCGCTTCGATGACCACTTGAGCCGACTGGTTCTGGATTACGAAGCAAGCCGCCAGATTTCGTCTGAGAGCGAAAGCCTCTACCACGGCCTGCCGACCGACCCTTATGACGAGGGCTTGTTCGAAGAGCACAATGTCAAGCGCGGCCTGCGCAATGCCGACGGCTCGGGCGTGGTCGCGGGCCTCACTCGCATCTCGGATGTGCACGGCTACAACAAGGTCGACGGAAAGGTCGTGCCCGATCAGGGCAAGCTCACGCTTCGCGGCTACAGCATCGAGGATCTGGTCAACAATGCCCAGGCCGAGAATCGCTACGGCTACGAGGAAGTCGCCTATCTGCTTATCACGGGTTCGCTGCCCAACAAGGAAGAGCTCGACGGCTTTTGCGAGCGCCTGGGCGCCTTTAGACATCTGAGCGACGAATACGTCAAAGAGTTCCCTATGACCACGGTGTCGTCGAGCATCATGAACGTGCTCCAGCGCGCCGTGCTGCTGCTCTACGCCTTCGATGCCGAACCAGACGTGATCACGCCCGAGCACGAAATCGACGTCGCCATTTCCATGCTCGCACGTCTCCCGCGCATCGCCGCCTTCGCCCACATGGCCTCGATCGCCAAGCTTCGCGGCTCCGAGGTTCACGTGCCGCACCCCACGCCCGGCCTCTCCACCGCCGAGACCATTCTGCAGGTCCTGCGCGGCGGCATGGCGTTCACCCGCGATGAGGCGATGCTGCTCGACGTGATGCTCATGCTGCATGCCGAGCACGGCGGCGGCAACAACTCCACGTTCGCCTGCCGCGTGCTGTCCTCCTCGGCCACCGACCCGTATTCCGCCTACGCCGCGGCCATCGGCTCGCTCAAGGGTCCGCGCCACGGCGGCGCCAACGCCAAGGTCGTGTCCATGCACGAGGACATCCGTGCGCATGTCTCCAATTGGGAGGACGAGGACGAGGTCGCAGCCTACCTGGGCAAGATCCTCGACAAGCAGGCCTTCGACGGCACGGGTCTCATCTACGGTATGGGCCACGCCGTCTACACGCTGAGCGACCCGCGCGCCGAGGTGTGCCGCCGATACGCGCGCGCGCTTGCCGCCAAGAAGGACCTGGGCGAGGAGTTCGCGCTCATCGAGCGCATCGAGCGCCTGGCCCCGCAAGTAATGCGCGATCACGGCATGACCAAGCCTATCTGCGCCAACATCGACCTGTACACAGGCTTTATCTACAAGATGCTCGGCGTGCCCGAGACGCTCTTTACGCCGCTATTCGCCGTCGCCCGCATGGCCGGCTGGTCGGCGCACCGCATGGAAGAGCTCTTCTGCGCGCATCGCATCATCCGCCCGGCGTACCGTCCGGTGATCGAGCCGCTGGAGTACAAGCCGCTCGCCGACCGCTAGGACGCGGACCGTTATAGAACTCGAGCGTGGCCAGGGCATCACCGCCCTCGGCCACGCTTTTTATGCCAGCAGAAAGGGCTGCATCGAATGATTATGTTTTCCGATATGGATGGAACGCTGTTGACGAGCGACAAGCAGATGAGCGACGCCACCTGGGCGATGCTCGACGAGCTCGCACGTCGCGGCATTGAGTTTGTACCGTGCACGGGGCGTCCGCTGTCGGGCATCTTTGAGCCTATCCTCGCCCATCCTGCCGTGCACTACGCGGTCTGTGCCAATGGTGCCAGCGTCTGGCAGCTCGACGAAGATGCGCCTACCGATGCCTCACGCGCCAAACGTATCTTGAGCCGACCGCTCGACCGTGGCATCGCCCATCGCATCCATCGCATCGCCGCCGGCCACGATGTGACCTTCGATATCTTCGCCGACGGCCAGTGCTTCCTCCCCCGCTCGCTCTATGAGCGCCTAGACGAGTTCTGCGGCGGCGACCCCCACATCGCGGCTTCGCTCAAGCGCACACGAACACCGATCGACATGGATATCGACAGCAAGATCGACGAGGTCGAGACGCTCGAACGCATCGCTATGTACTGGCACGACCCGGCCGATCGCGACGCCATCGCGGCGGCGCTCGACACGCTCGGAGGCATTGAAGTCACGCGTTCTTACGCCATGAATATCGAGGTCATGGGTGAGGGTGCCACCAAGGGGACGGCCCTCACGTGGCTATGCGAGCACCTGGGCGAGCGTCTCGCCGACGCCTGGGCGTTCGGCGACAACATCAACGACATCCCCATGCTGCAGGCAGCGGGCCACGGCATGGCCATGATCAACGCCGAGTCCGAAGACCGCGAGGCCGCCGACGCCATCACCGAATACGACAACGACCACGACGGCGTCGCCCGCACCATCATGGCCGTCCTCGCTTAGTCGTTGGGTAGTCATTGGGGACGTTCTTAAACGACTAGTCGTTGGGGACACTCTTCGCAAAAAGCTGCAAGGACTGTCCCCCACTGCCGGCAGAAAAGGAACGTCCCCATCTGCCGGATTAGGAGAGACTCTCCAGCACGCGACGGAGCTCATGCTGAACGGCGTGGTCGCGGTTGCAGCCTACGACGCGATCGGCCACCGCCTTGAGCGCGGGGCGCGCGTTTTCCATCGCGCAGCCCGTGCCGACAAAGCGAATGATCTCGTAGTCGTTCATCGAGTCGCCAAACGCCATGACCTCGTCGCGTTCGACGCCATAGTGCTCCATGAGCTGTGCGATGCCCGAGGCCTTCGACACACCGGGCTGCATGGCATCGATCCACGCGTTGCCCGAAGGCGCAAAGGTAAAGAGCTGACCAAGTTCGCGCTGTAGCACGTACGCACTGTCCATAACCGCACTGTCGTCGCAAAAGATACTCGCTTTGATGATATTTACGCTGGGATCGGGCAGCTCCCAAATGCGCTCGGCATTGGGAAGGTCCTTATCGACCTCACGCACGAACTTGCACTCGTCATCGAGCAGGAAGGACTTGGTTCGGTCAAAGAGCGCAAGATGCAGATTGGGAAACGTCCTGACGGCTTGGGCGAGCCTTCGAATCGCCAGGTGGGAATACACCTCACGGTCTACCATCTTACCGTCGGCGTAGACCTGGGCGCCGTTAGCGGCGACAAAGTCCATCTTGTCGCGAACGGGCGCAAAGAACTCGCACAGGCGATCGTAGCGACGACCTGACGATGCGGCGAAATGCACGCCACGCTCGTGTAGCGCCAGAATCAGTTCGTAGGTCTCGGGAGGTACCTGGCCGTTTTCGTCAAGCAGTGTGCCGTCCATATCGGATGCAATCAGTTTAAACATAGATAAGCTCCCTTCGGACTTGTTGGAATCGAACGTGTATCCGATTCCAACGTACCCAAAGGGAGCTCAAATAAGACTCCGCGGGCGTAAACGTTACAAGGACCTGGCAAATAGCTCACATATGCCAGAGGCCCCACGGTCGCGACGTCAGGCGGCCCGCCAAAGAGTATCCCCAACGACTAGTCGTTTAAGAACGTCCCCGATGACTAGTCGGCGTAGGTGAAGGTTGTGACGTCGAACATGCCCTCGGGGCGGATGCGGAGCGTCGGGATGACCGGCAGGGGCAGGAAGATGATGCCCATGATGGGGTCGAGCGGCGGCTCAATACCCATGGCGCGCGCCTTGACCATAAAGTCGTCGTGCTGCGCGGCAACGTCCTCGGCCGTGCCTTCGCTCATCAGGCCACCGAGCGCCAGCGGAATGCGCGCCACGACCTCGCCGTTACGCACCAGCACGTGACCACCCTGGCCCACGGCCTCAACGGCAGCCATCATATCGGCAGCGTTATCGCCCACCACGCACACGTTGTGCGAGTCGTGGCCGATCGTGGAGGCAATGGCACCACCGGTGATGGTGAAACCGCGCACCCAGCCGCGACCGATATGCTTGCCGACCAGGCCCAGGCCAGCGGGGCCGTCGCCATCGGCGCCCTCGGCCTGCAGCGACACGCCACGGCCATGGCGCTCGATCAGCATAATGCGGCGCAAGTCCTCGGCGCTCTCGGGGCGGGCCATACCCGTGATAGCCTTACCCGGCACCACGTCAATCACAGCCTCGCCCGGCTTAAAGGCATAGTCAAACACGTCGAGCGATAGCTTCGGCAGCTTAACGGAAGCACGCAGCTCATCGGCAAGGGCCGCAACCTCGGCCATCTCGGGTGCAATCTCGCCCACAAAGGTGCCGTCCTGCGCCACCAGGGCACCAGCGGCATATACGCGATGCGGAGCCGTGGCAAACGTCAGGTCATTGAGCACCAGCAGGTCGGCGCGCTTGCCCGGGGCGATCGCACCGCGGAGCTCGTGCGGGTCGCGGCAGCCGTGATCCAGGCCAAACGCCTCGGCCGTGGAGAGGGACGCCATGGAGATGGCGACCACCGGGTCGACGCCGGCCTCGATGGCCACGCGGCAGGCATTGTCGATCATGCCGGTCGAAAGCGCGTCGGAGGGAGCACGGTCGTCGGTCGCAAAGCAGCAGCGGCGGGCGCGGGCGGGGTTTTCCAGCAGCATCGGGGACAAATTGGCCAGATCGTGGCTGCACGTGCCCTCACGCAGCATCACATACATGCCGCGGGACAGTTTATCGAGCGCCTCCTCGGGAATCGTCGACTCGTGGTCGGCGATAATACCCGCCGCGGCATAGGCGTTGAGGTCCTTGCCGGCAACGAGCGGCGCGTGGCCGTCAACCTGCTTGGACGGCGTCTGGTTGGCAGCATCGATGCGAGCACAGGTCTCGGGGTCGGCCATAAAGACGCCCGGCAGGTTCATCATTTCGCCCAAACCAAAGACATCGCCTGGATGCTCGGCAAAAAACGCCTGCATATCGGCAGCCGAAATAACGGCACCGGCTTGCTCGTCGGGCAGCGCGGGCACGCACGAAGGCATCATGTACTTGATGGAGATGGGCGCGCGGCGACCATCCTCGATCATAAAGCGCAAGCCGTCCAGACCGGCAACATTGGCAATCTCATGGCTGTCGGCAATGGCGGTGGTAGTACCGCGCGTCGCGGCCATGCGAGCATACTCGGCGGGACGGATGTTCGAAGACTCGATATGCAGATGCCCGTCAATAAAACCGGGAGCGAGATAGCGCCCTTGGCAGTCGATGACCTCAGTTGACTCGTAGGCGCCAGCGGCATCGTCGCGCCCATCGTAGAGCACGCCGACGATCACACCGTCCTTGACGGCAACGCTACCGGGCGCCACACGCTGGCCATACACGTCGACGATCTGCGCATTGGTAAACAGCGTGTCGACGGGCACGCGCCCCTCGGCAGCATCGATCACAGACCTCACGACCTCAACGGACATACATACTCCTTTAACCGTAGAAAAAAGCTGCGGAGCGGACAGGCCTTCACCGCAGCAAACCAATAGCCATTGTATGCCCAAACGATGGGTCAACAATACGCCTCTCCGCTTAACGGCACACGCTGCTCAGCGCAATGGGGGCAGGTTACTTTGCACCAATGACAAGGAGTGTCCCAAAGTGCCGGCACAAAAGGAACGTCCCCAAGTGCCAACAACGGAAGCTCCGATGTTTTGGCAACGACAGCGAAAACCCGCCAGAGCGAGCAAGGTGCCTTGAAACAAGGCGGCATTGACCTTCTGGTCATGCCGCCGAAGTTGAAAGGCAGATTGCCGCGCTGGCGGGTTTGCAGCGTCGACCGGTTACGCGGTTTGGTAAAACCGCGTAACTAAAGGGCCGGAGTCGGGATTCCCGGCTGCGGCCCTATTGCACATGTTAAGTTGACCTACTTGCTAGACCAATTTGAAGCCCTTGCGCTTACCCACAGAAAGGGTGTCGCCCAGCTTGAGGGCGCTGGGATCGATGTTATAGCTCTTGGGAGCCACGGCCTTGCCGTTGATTTTGACGCCGCCGCCGTCGATATCGCGACGAGCCTGGCCGGCGCTCGCCGAAAGACCCAAGTCCTTGAGCAGGCCGGCGAGGTAGATTTGGCCCTCGTCGTTAACAGTCAGCTCAACGTGCTTCTCGGGGAAGTCGGCGAGCTGGCCCTCCTTGAACACGCGGTCGAACTCAGCCTGAGCCTCGTCGCCGGCACCGGCGCCGTGGTAGGTGTCGCACAGGTCGCGACCCAGTGCGCGCTTGAGCTCATAGGGATCGGCAGAGCCGTCGGCCAGGGCGGCGTCGATCTTGTCGACCTCGGCCGGGGTGAGCGAGCTGGCCAGACGATAGTACTTGCCGATCATCTCGTCGGGGATGGACATGGTCTTGCCGAACATGTCCTTGGGCGCGTCGGTCAGGCCGATGTAGTTGCCGTATGACTTGGACATCTTGCGCACGCCGTCGGTACCCTCGAGCAGCGGCATGGTGAGCGCGATCTGCGGCTCCATGCCCATCTTCTCCATGAGCTCACGGCCGGCGAGCAGGTTGAAGAGCTGATCGGTGCCGCCCATCTCGACGTCGGCCTTGATCTGCACGGAGTCGAAAGCCTGCATCACGGGATACAGGAACTCATGCAGGGCGATCGGCGTCTGAGACTGGTAGCGCTTGGTAAAGTCGTCGCGCTCGAGGATGCGGGCGACGGTGAACTTGGAGCACACCTGCAGCAGACCGGCCAGATCCATCGAAAGGATCCAGTCACCGTTGTGCACGATGGTGGTCTTCTCGGGATCCAGGATCTTCATGGCCTGGCTCACGTAGGTCTCGGCATTGGCCTCGATCTGCTCCTGCGAAAGCTGCGGACGGGTGGAATTCTTGCCCGAAGGGTCGCCAATCAACGCGGTACCGTTGCCGATGATGAGGGTGACGTTGTGGCCCAGGTCCTGGAACTGACGCATCTTACGCAGCGGCACGGCGTGGCCCAGGTGCAGGTCGGGGCTGGTGGGGTCGACGCCGAGCTTGATGTTGAGGGGCTCGCCCTTCTCAAGCTTCTTGCGAAGGTCGGCCTCGGGAACGATCTGCGCGGCGCCCGAGGTGATGATACGCATTTGCTCGTCAACAGACAGCATTGGGTATCCTCCTTTTGCTATAGCACCCTCGCCGAAAACGGCGGTGCTGGAAGTCCATAAACTCTCTTATGATAACAAACTGACGCGACGCGGCACCTACGACAGGAAAATCCTCGTCCTGCCGCATGCGTCAATGGCAACTGGCAGACGTGTACCGTCACGCTCGACCAGATAGCGTGCCTGCCGACGACGCAAGCAGTCGCGGCAACGGACCTGTCCCGTCGCATCGGTGGCGCAGACGCCCTCGGCGGTCAGCAGGCAGTGCTCGCACACCATAAGCTCGGGACGGTCGGCGTCGACCGGACCCAAGACGCCGGGTTCAGCAGCCAGTTCGGCAATACGCTCCGCATCATTGCCGAGCAACTCGGCCGGCAAGTACACCCGCCCCGCACCGAATCCGCGCAGCCAGGTAAGCGTGGCCCGATTCGCGCAGAGCACCGGCGCCGCCACGTCAAACGTCACGCCCAGCTCGCGAGCGATCGCCACCTGCCCCAGGTTGCGGCAGACGATGCGCCCGGCACGCTGCATCAGTGAGCGGGTCCAGTCAGCGTCACCCGTGCGGCACACCTCGTCAAGCACCACAACGGCGTCGGACAAATCGAGTTCTCCGCGCGGGTCGGCATCCATCAGCTGCCAAGCAAAAACCATGCGAGTGGGAACCGCACACTCCACCAACTCCGTCGACGCACCGCCATCCACCGCAACGCCCTCAAAGGGCAGCACCTCAACGGCACGCGCAACGGGCGCAATCGCATCCGCCTCGGCCCGCATGCGCTCCAACACTGCCGCCGTCTGATCCAACACGCCGGCACTGCGAATCAGGTACACCTCGCAGCCCGTGTCCACCTTACGCTTGCAATGCACGACGACGCGCTTCCCCGCTGCGGCATCCACCGGGCAGGGCACCTGCGGCCAGCGCTTGGGCACATCGGGACGCGCGTCGACACCCGGATAAAACCGGATCTCGAGCATGTCACCCGCCGCCACGGCGGCGTCGAGCTCAACGGTCACCTCTTCGTGGCCCACAGCGACCAAGCGCCCCACGCGCACGCCCTGGTTAATCGCACGCTCAAAGCTCATCAGCTCGGCACCCGAACGCCCTCGCAGGTACGCATCGGTAAACCCACGGTTAAACGACCTTCCCAGCTCGCGCTCAAGCTCTTCCACGGCACCGGGATCCCACGCGCCGTCGCACAGCATATCGAGTGCCCGGCGCCACACCCGCACCACGTTGAATACGTAATCGGGGTTCTTCATGCGCCCCTCGATCTTGAGCGACGCCACGCCGACATCTACAAGCTCGGGCAGATGCGCAATACCCAGATAGTCGCGCGGGCACAGCAGGCGATCTCCCTCGACGGCGACAACGCTCTGTCCAGCCTCGTCCACCAGGTCGTACGCCAGGCGGCACGGCTGCGTGCAGTCGCCGCGCATCGCCGAGCGCCCACGCCGCAGGGCCGAGAACTCGCACGCCCCCGAATAGCCGATGCAAATCGCACCGTGGCAGAATACCTCGATGGGCACACCCGTGGCACATAGCGCCGCAATCTCGTCGACCGTCAGCTCGCGTGCCGTCGTCACGCGCTCGACCCCCAGCTCATCGGCGGCAAGCCGCACGGCGCCTTCGCTATGAGCGCCCGCCTGCGTGGACAGGTGAATCTCGACCCCGGGAATCGCCGCGCGCAGCGCGCAGGCCAACCCGGCATCGGCGACAATCAGAGCATCGGCGCCCAGCTCCAGTGCATGAACTCCCAACGCCACCGCGTCGGACAACTCATCGTCAAACACGAACACGTTGAGCGTTACGTACACACGCACGCCATGGGCATGCGCCACGGCGCAGCCGCGCGCAAACTCGTCATCCGTAAAGCCATGCGCGCTCACGCGGGCGTTAAAGCCGCCCAACCCCGCATAGATGGCATCGGCACCCGCGGCGATGGCCGCAAGCATCTGGTCGAGTCCGCCCGCCGGCGCCAGCAGTTCGGGCAGCGCCGCACCGGCAGCATCCAATCCAGTCTCGTATTGTCCGCTCGGCCCCATCGCCCGAATCGCCATCGACAAACTCCTTACCAAGGTATGCATTCACTCTGAAAAATGCCGTCTTCCAGCATACACGAGGCCTCGCGCGCCCCGTTTGGTTTATCGTGTAATAACTTATGTCCACCCTGCCCAGACGGCACATCCACCGTCCGGCACGACATACCTGGAGGTCAATATATGGGTCCTCGCCAACGACAGGGACGCAGCCGTTCAAAGACGTATGCCCTGCCCATAATCCTGCTCTCGTTTTTGGGCTTTTTGCTTATCGCGGGCGTGGCATTTGGCATCGGCATGGTCGGCAACGTCAACCGCTGGCTGTCCGATCTGCCCGACTACACCGACGCCAACGCGTATCTGGTGAGCGAGCCCACCGAGATCGTCGACTGCAACGGCAACAAGATCGCAAGCTTCTACACGCAAAACCGCAAGTCCATCACCAAGGACGAGGTCTCCCCCTACGTGCTGCAGGGCACCGTTGACGTCGAGGACGAGCGCTTCTACGAGCACGGCGGTATCGACCTGTGGGGTATCGCGCGTGCTGCGGTGGCAACCCTCGGCGGCGGGCACGAAGGCGCCTCGACTATCACCCAGCAGCTGGTGCGCAACACCATCCTGCAGGAGGAGCAGTTCGACTCGACCATCGAGCGTAAGGTGCGCGAGGCCTACATCGCCGTCAAGATGGAGGACATGTACTCCAAAGACGAGATCCTCATGATGTACCTCAACACCATCTATTACGGCCACGGCGCCTACGGCATCGAGGCCGCAGCCGAGACCTATCTGTCCAAGAGCGCCGCCGACCTCACCCTGAGCGAGGCCGCGCTGCTCATCGGCCTTCCCAACTCGCCCTCGCAGTACGACCCCACGGTCAACCCCGACCTGGCGCTATCCCGTCGCAACAAGGTCCTCGACAACATGTTGCGTCTGGGCCACATTACGCAGGAGGAGCACGATGCCGCACAGGCCGAGCCCATCACCCTCAACGTGACCGAAATCTCGGGCAGCGGCGTCGACGTATACTCGCAGCCCTACTTTGTCGCCTATGTTAAGCAGCTGCTGGAGCAGGAGTTCTCGACCGACGTGCTCTTTAAGGGCGGCCTGACCGTCAAGACCACCATCGACCCCACGATGCAGCAGGTGGCAGAGAATGCCGTTCGCGAGCAGCTCGACACGCTCTCGCTCGACGGCCTGGACATGGGCATGGTCGTCGTCGATCCCAAGACCGGCTACATCAAGTGCATGGTGGGCGGCTACGACTACAACGCCGACGAGAACCACGTAAACCATGCCACGGCCAAGCGTCCCGTCGGCTCCACCTTCAAGGCCTTTACGCTGGCAACTGCCATCCAAAACGGCATGAACCCCAACGTCACCCTCAACTGCAACTCGCCGCTCAAGGCCAAGGGCACCACGACCGAGGTCCAAAACTACGCCAACCATAGCTATGGCAACATCACGCTTAAGCAGGCGACGGCATACTCCTCCAACACCGGCTACATCCAGGTGGCGGAAGCCGTCGGCAACAGCAAGATCATCTCGCTCGTCAAAAAGCTCGGCATCGATCCCGCTAAGGACAACATCGAGGACGTTCCCGTCATGACGCTCGGCACCGGCTCGATCTCGCCGCTCGAGATGGCCGCCGCCTACGCGACGTTTGCCAACGGCGGCTACTATCGCCAGCCGATCGCCATCACCGAGATTGACTCTCGTACCGGTTCGGTACTGTACCAGCACACGGACAATCCCTCACAGGTGCTTACCGAGGGCGAGGCCGCCGCGGTCACCGATGTTCTGTCCGGCGTCATGCAGGGCGGCGGTACGGGTGCTGCTGGCGCCCTGAGCGTCAACCAGCCCTATGCCGGCAAGACGGGCACCACCGACAACACCACCAACCTGTGGTTCTGCGGCTATACCCCGCAACTGGCGTGCGCCCTGTGGACCGGCTATTCCGCGGGCGAGATCCCCATCCAAAAATACGGCACGGACCTGCTGGGCGACAGCACCAACCTGCCTGTCTTTAAGCGATTTATGAACACCGTTCTGACCGGTACCGAGCGCGAGGAGTTTGCGACCGGAACGGCGCCCACCTACAAGAACAACAGCGTCTGGAAGTTCTACGGCACCAACAACGCCAAGAAGACGGAAAACGACGACAAGGACAAGGACGAGAACGAGGACGAAGAGGAGACCACCACAACGACTACCACGACGACCACGACCACCGAGACCACGGGCGGCGACACCACCGGCGGCACCGGTACGACCGGTGGCTCGACGGGCGGCTCCACTGGTGGTTCGACCGGCGGCGATGGCGGCACGCCTACGCCTGTCTCTTATACACATCTCCGAGCCCACGAGACC
>URHQ01000021.1 GCA_900547655.1 uncultured Collinsella sp. | reverse complement strand
ACCGGCGGCCTGTGCGAAAACGCCTATGTCGTTGAACGGTTGGGCGAGCTACTGGGGTCGCCGGTGACCACCTCGCCCCAGGCTCGCTTTGCCGGAGCGATCGGCGCGGCTGTCCGCGCCGCCGCCTTGGCCTAGGGGTGTACCGCGACATGCGCATCCTCAATATCTCGGCACAAAAACCAGATAGCACCGGCAGCGGCACCTACCTTGCCGCGCTCGTGCGCGAGCAGATCGAGACGGGGCATCGCGCCGCCGTGCTTTGCGGCGCGGCACCGGGTGATACTCAAGGCGAGCTGGACCGGCGTGCTGCCGTGTTTGCCGTACCGTTCGAGTCGCCCGAGCTGCCGTTTCCCATCTGCGGTATGTCCGATGTCATGCCCTATCCCTCTACGCGTTATCGTGACCTGACGCCTTCGATGCTCAAGGCATTTGAGCGGGCATTTGCTGCTGCAATCGATCGGGCGGTGGCTGAGTTTCAGCCCGATCTGGTGCTCTGCCATCACCTGTATCTGGTGACCGCATTGGCGCGCGAGTGCGTCCGGGGCGTGCCGGTTGTTGCCGTGTGCCATTCGACCGACCTGCGCCAGCTGCGTTCGCATGCGCTCGAGCGCGATCGCATCGTAAGTGCGGTTCGTCGGCTCGATGCCGTCTTTGCGCTCCATGCTGAGCAGGCTGAGCAGATTGGCCTGGTGTGCGGCGTCGATACCGATCGCATCCACGTGATTGGGACGGGCTACGACCATCGCGTCTTCTGCCGCGACGCAAGCGTGGCGAGGCAGCCGGGATCGCTTGTGTACGTGGGCAAGATTTGCTTTAAAAAGGGCGTCGAGTCGCTGGTCCGAGCCGTGTCATTGCCGATTGACGATGACGTCCGCCCATCTGGCTTGGTACTTGTGGGCGGCCGCGGGGACGATGCCGAGTACGCGCGTATCGAGCGCTTGGCTGCGGCCTCGAATATGCCGGTGGCGCTGGCGGGGCGCCTGGATAGCGATGGGCTCGTGCGTGCCTACCGCAGTTCCGACGTCTTTGTGCTGCCTTCGTTTTACGAGGGTCTGCCGCTCGTGACGATCGAGGCTCTCTCGTGCGGCTGCAAAGTTGTGGCGACCGATTTGCCCGGCGTTCGTCCCTGGATGGAGGCGATGCTTCCCGGTGCTCCCGTGACGTGGGTGGCGTCGCCGCGTATGACGGATGTCGACACGCCCGTGGCGGCCGACCTTCCGTTGTTTGAGCGCGCACTGGCAGATGCTATCGCGCAGGCGCTTGCGGCGCCGCCTTCGACGTTCGAGCCGTCGGCGGTCTCTTGGGAAGCGTGCCTGGGGCGTATACTTAAAGTCGTTGATTTGTTGGAAGGGGGTTCGTATGGCTAAAGACACCGTGAGGCTCACGTCCATGACTGCCGCGAGCGGTTGAGCCGCTAAGTTGGCTCCCGGAGCCCTCGCCCAGGTCCTGGGCGACTTGCCCAATGTGCATAACGACAACCTGCTCGTGGGGTTCGATACCTCCGACGATGCGAGCGTCTTTCGCGTTGGCGATAACTTGGGCCTTGTGCAGTCCATCGACTTCTTCCCGCCGATGGTCGACGACCCGTTCCTGTTTGGCCAGATCGCCGCGGCCAACTCGCTGTCGGACATCTACGCCATGGGCGGGCGGCCGAGCCATGCCATGAACTTGCTGTGCATCCCGAGCTGCCTGGGCGTTGAGGTTGCCGGTCAGATTCTGGCGGGCGGCGCCGACAAGTGCGTCGAGGCGGATTGCTCCATCGCGGGCGGCCACACCATCAACGACGACGAGCCCAAGTACGGTCTGTCCGTGAGCGGCTTTGTCGCACTTGACCGTATGCTCGCCAACAGCGGTGCGTGCGTGGGCGATGTCCTACTGCTGACCAAGGCGATCGGCTCGGGCATCATCACCACGGCCATTAAGGGCGAGCTCATCGAGCAGGACGAGGCCGCAGCCATGTTCGACTCGATGCGCACCCTCAACGAGGCCCCGATTCGTCTGGCCGAGGGACTCGAGCTTCACGGCTGCACCGACATTACGGGCTTTGGCCTGATCGGGCATGCGTGCGAGATGGCCGAGGGCTCGGGCGTGCAGATTGTACTTGCGTCGGGGGCGGTGCCGCTCTTTGACCAGGTGCTCGATATGGCGCGTCTGGGCATTATTCCTGCCGGTGCCTACCGCAACCAGGATTTCTTTGGTCCGCGCGTGACGGCCGACGATGACATGGAACCGGGCATGCTGGATGCGCTGTACGATCCGCAGACTTCGGGTGGTTTGCTTATTGCGGCGCCCGCGAGGGATGTGGATGAGCTTGCGCGTCGCCTGGATGCCGAGGGGCGCATCGCCGCCGTTGTCGGGCGCGTGTACGAGGCGGTGCCGGGCGGTCCTGCCGTCCGCGTTGTTCGCTAGCCCGCACGTTTATGTAATTGTTTACCGTTCTTTAGAACGGTTCTTTCGAAAGGAATTTGCTATGTCTACCAAAATTGAAGTCAATGCCATGGGCGATGCCTGCCCGCTGCCCGTCGTCAAGACGCTCAAAGCCCTGAAGCAGCTCGATGGCGAGGGCGCCGTCGTGACCTCGGTCGACAACGAGACCGCCGTCAAGAACATTTCCAAGATGGCGCAGGAGAAAGGCTGCACGGCCTCGGTCGAGAAGGTTTCTGACGCCGAGTGGCACGTGACCGTGGCGACCTCTGGCGCCGTTGCCGTGGCCGATCCCGAGCAGGATGGCGCTGCCTTCTGCGATGCCAGCGCCGGCAAGGGCAAGCTCGTCATTTCCGTCTACACCGACTGCATGGGCCGCGGCGACGACGAGCTGGGCCACAAGCTCATGAAGGCCTTTATCTTTGCCGTGACGCAGCAGGAGGAGTTGCCCGCGACCATGCTGTTCTACAACGGTGGCGCCAAGCTCACCGTCGAGGGCTCACCGGTGCTCGACGACCTGAAGGGTCTGGCCGAGCAGGGCGTCGAGATCCTTACCTGCGGCACCTGCCTCGATCACTATGGCATTAAGGACCAGCTCGCGGTGGGCGATGTCACGAATATGTACGTGATTGTGGAGAAGATGGAGCAGGCCGTGCGCGTCGTGCGCCCGTAGCGTATTGGTTGGAGTTGCCATGAGGGAGAAGCGCCCGGCGCTTGTCATCACGTTTCCCACCACGGCGGCCGCCATGGGCTGCGAGTCTCTGTGCATCGAGCGCGGCCTTCCCGGGCGAACGATTCCCGTGCCCGGGGAGGTCGCTGCCGGCTGCGGTCTGGCGTGGAAGGCGTTGCCTGCCGATGAGGAGCTGCTGCGCGGCGAACTCGCCGCGGCGGGCATTCCTACCGAGGGCTATACCGTGATCGACATGTGGGAGGTCGTGCGATGATCTACCTGGATAACGCGGCGACGACCATGCACAAGCCGCAGACGGTCATCGATGCCGTGACGCAGGCGATGTGTTCGCTCGGCAATGCCGGGCGCGGTGCCACGTCGGGTGCCCTCGATGCCGCTCGTACGATTCACGCTTGCCGTGCCAAGCTTGCGCGCTTGCTGGGCTGCCCGCGGGCCGACCATGTTTGTTTTACGCCCAACTCCACCGCGGCGCTCAACACCGCCATCTACGGCGTGGTGCGCCCCGGCGACCGCGTGGTCACAACGGTGCTCGAGCACAACTCCGTGCTGCGTCCGCTTAACCGCCTGGCGGCAGAGCAGGGTGTGACGGTTGAGCATGCGGGCTGTGATACCAATGGCGTGCTCGACTACGACGAGCTCGAGCGGCTGGTCACGCCCGGTACGCGTGCTGTGGTGGTGACGCACGCCTCCAATGTGACCGGCAACGCGGTCGACATTGCGCGCGTGGCGGCCATGGCCCATGCGGCCGGTGCGCTGGTGATCGTTGACGCCTCTCAGTCTGCCGGCACGGCGCATATTGATATGCACGCCATGGGGCTCGATGTTGTGTGCTTTACCGGCCACAAAGGGCTCATGGGACCTCAAGGCACCGGCGGCCTGGCCGTGGCGGATGGCGTTGACGTGGCTCCGTGGGCCATGGGCGGCACCGGCGTGCACAGCTTTGATGCGCTGCAGCCGCTTGAGTGGCCCACGCGCCTTGAGGCGGGCACGCTCAACGGTCATGGCATCGCGGGCCTTTCCGCAGGTCTCGACTTTATCGAGGCGCAAGGCGGGGTCGAGGCGATTGCGGCACACGAGCGAGCACTGGCGGATCGCTTCCTTGCCGGTGTACGCGAGATTCCGGGGATTAAGCTCTATGGTGCCTTTGGCCAACCGACGCGCTCGGCGATCGTCTCGCTCAACGTGGGCGATATCGATTCTGCCGAGATCTCGGATGCACTCATGCAAGGGTGGGGGATTGCGACGCGCCCCGGCGCCCATTGCGCCCCGCTCATGCACCGTGCGCTGGGGACCGAGCGTCAGGGTGTCGTTCGCTTCTCGTTTGGGTATTTCAACACGGACGAGGAAGTCGACACCGCGATTGACGCTTTGCGCGATTTAGCCTGCTAGAGCGTATATACTTGCGGGACGGGTCTTTTGCCCGTCCCGTTTTTGTTTCGACCCGAAAGGTGTGCCTATGGCCTCATCCGCTCCGCGCGGCCTGCGCTTCGACCGTGTCGTTACCGTCGGCATTGCGCTGTTCTCGATGCTCTTTGGCGCCGGTAACCTCATCATTCCGCCGTTGCTGGCACTTCAGGCCGGCACGGCCACGCCGCTTGCCATGATCGGCTTTTTGATTGCCGCCATCGGCCTGCCTGTTATGGGCTTTATCGCCGTTGCACTTGCCGGAACGGCGCGCGAGCTTGCCGGCCGCGTGCACCCCAAGTTTGGCGAATTCTTCGTTGCGGCGGTCTACCTGGCCATCGGTCCGTGCCTGGCCATTCCGCGCACAAGCTCTACGGCCTTCGAGATGCTGGTGCCGCTGCTACCCGAGGGTGTTTCGCTCGGCGCAGCACGTCTGGTGTTTGCCATCGGGTTCTTCGTCGTCGCGTTTGTGCTCACGCTGCGCCCGGGTGTCATCACGCGCGTGCTCGGCCGCATTACGGGCCCCGCGCTCATCGCGCTCATCGTGCTGGTTGTGGGTGCCGCCGTGATCTCGCCGCTGGGTCCCGCTGTCGCGCCGCAGGCTCCCTACAATGCCGGCGCCGCCGTGCAGGGCTTTCTGACTGGCTATCAGACCATGGACCTGCTTGCGTCGCTCGCCTTTGGCATCATCATCGCCGAGACCATCCACGAGTTGGGTGTTACCGATGACAAGCGCGTGGCCTTCGAGATTTCGCGCTCCGGTGTGATCGCCGGTGCGCTCATGGCCATCATCTACTGCGGCCTGGCGCTTGCCGGCATGCAGCTCGGCACGGTTATGCCCGATGCCACCAACGGCGCTGCCATCCTTGCCCGCTCTGCCTCCATGCACTTTGGCCTTGCCGGCACGGTCGTGGTCTTTGCGATCTTTTTCCTTGCCTGCATGAACGTGTGCATCGGCCTCATCAGCTGCTGCTCGCGTTACTTCTGCGAGACGTATGTGGTCGATGGGGGAGCGGAGGCCTCCGAGGAGGGCATGCGCCGTCCCTTTGCGATTCTCGCCTTTGTGTTTGCGGCGTTTTCGTGCGTGCTCTCCAACGTGGGCCTCGACGTGATCCTCATGTTCTCGGTGCCTATGCTCAATGCCCTGTATCCCGTTGCCATTGTGCTGGTACTTATGGGCCTGGTGCACGGCTTTTGCGACGCGCACCCGCAGGTGTGGGTCTGGGTCGGCGGCGTTGTCGCGGTACAGAGCGTAATCACTTCGGTCCGCGATGCGTTCTTTGCTGGCGCGTGGCTGCCGTTCGATGCGCTGCCGCTGGCGGACATTGGAGCCGCGTGGGCGCCGGTTGCTGTGGTCGCGTTTGTGATTGGTCTGGTTCATAGCCAGTTTGTCGCACATTCGAGCAGCTAGGGTTTCTGCGCTTGCACAGGCGGGGAGTCTCCCCTATAATTTCCTTCGCTTTGGGACACGCAAGGTCTAGACCTTAGCTGCTCAACACCTTCGGGACGTGGCGCAGTTTGGTAGCGCGCCTGCTTTGGGAGCAGGATGTCGCAGGTTCAAATCCTGTCGTCCCGACCATATCTTGCGGGCGTAGTTCAATGGTAGAACCCCAGCCTTCCAAGCTGATGACGCGGGTTCGATTCCCGTCGCCCGCTCCATAAGATAGATGAATGGCTCTGATTCCTTTTGGGACCAGAGCCATTTTCATATACATGCCGGGACCCCACATCCCCTCCTAAGTTGCGGTGAAATAGTTCCTGGACTAGCCGCAATAGCTGTTATCCAGGAACTATTTCACCGCAACTTATTGAGGCCGAGCGGGCTGGGTCGATGATGGATTCTTTTGTCGAGAAGATGAGGGCGGCCGGTCAGGAGTCTGCGTAGGGTTTTGTGGTCGGTATACCGTAGCCGCGCATCATGGAGCCGAACGCTTTGACATCGTAGGTGTCTGAGAGCTTGAAATGAATGACGTTGTGGCCCATAGCACGCAGGTTCGCGTCGCGCACGAGGGCAGCTCGATAGGTTTTTGCCGCAGTATGTTCCGGATCATTTTGGGCATCGCCCTCAAACTTGCCCAGTCCATGCAGCTCAGCCAGCATCCAAGAGCCGTTTGGCATCTGCCAGCCGTAATCTGCCAAATAATAGCCGGCGTTTCCCGGTCGAGTGATTTCAACCTGAAGTTCGGGAGCGGCAACTCCTGCCATAATCATTGCCGCCCGTGCTTCGGATTCTCCACCGTTATCCGACCTGCCATCCATGTGTTCAAAAACGTCAAATGCGCGCGCGATGCCGTGCAATCCGCGGCAGTTCGCTTGTGCATATGCACGCAATTCTTCACGCTCGACACCGTACTCACGAGCCAACCCGTCGACATAGCCTAGTGCATATCGAAAAGCGCTCGTTCGGGCGATGTCGACCACCGTGCGATATGGATCCGTTAGCGTAAACGGGCCGAGCTGCCATACGTCGCCCGGTCGCCAGCGTCGGTATTCAACGAATTCGTACATATCGCGTCTGGTGGAACGCGGTAGCAGCACTTGCACCTTGTCGAGAAGCGAATATGCAGAACCGATGCCATAGAGCAGCGCCGCCGTTGCTCCACAAAACACGGCATCCGGTTCAACGACCGCAATAGCGGATGCCAACTGAAAGATGCGATCTTCGACGCCGAGGTCATCCCAATACGCGGGATCAGCGTAGACATGGTTGTAGAGTCGAATAATCATCTCTTTTTGCATGAGCGCGTAGGCACAGCGTTCGTCCCATTTTTTGGTAGCTACAAACAGGTGCCCGCCATGATGGGCCTCGAATAACCGGAAGAACAGCTCTGCTTGCGGTTTGGAACAGCGTTTATCATGACTCATTTTCGACCCCATGGTCTCGAGGGGGAGTGAATGACACTACGCTATCCCATATTTGGTCCGCCAGACCTTGCCATGAACTGACCAAAAGCTTGACGGGGCAGGTCAGAGCCATGAGCCAGAGCCAAACATATCGGCAAACGGTTGATTAGTGCCCCTCGGTGGCACTAAAAACCACCCTTACAGAAAGTTGCGGTGAAATAGTTCCTGAAAAGCTCGAATAAGCCTAAATCCAGGAACTATTTCACCGCAACTTAGGAGGGGATGGGGCTGAGAGGCGGGCGATGCCGTTGCCTGTCGGTTAGTGGCGGGATTGGTGGCGGAGCTTGTCGATGGTGGAGTCGGTGCTTCGGCTGCGGGCTTCGGCGGCGTGGTCGCGGACTTCGGCAGCGGTTTGACGCTTGCGGCGGTAATCGATCATGCCTTGAATGATGGGCTTGCCAAAGCTCACGACATCATCGTTGTAGATGGCGGTTCGGGCTGCGAGGAGGCAGTCGGTAAAGTCCATATGGGTCTTGCCAAAGAGTTTGACGGCAAGGGCGACAACGGTGGGCTCGTCGACCATGACGTCATCGAGCAGCCTTCTCATGGCCGTAGCAATCTCAACGCGGGGAACCTTATAGACGTCGCGCAGCGTGACCACGACGCGCGTGATGATCTCGGGGTAGACGCGAGCGGTGCGCGTGGCGATGACCTTAGCGGCGCGCGGTGACAGAACTTCGTCGTCGTCAAGCAGGTAGCGTAGGATGACGGTCTCGTCGATGATGGTGCTACTCATGGATATCTACTTCCTCGGGACCCAAAATCGAATCGTCGCTTTCCGTGGCAAGGTACTCAATCCAGGCATTGCGCTCCTCGGCGCGGCGATTGGGGTCACCATATGCTTTGAGCGATCCATAGGCGGCGGTGCCGTCCTTTGAGCGCACGGCGACCGGCTGAAAGGGGAGCTTGCGCATCAAAATGCTCTGCGCGACAAATAGACGGACGGCCTCGGCAAGCGATGTGCCCATGGCGTCGTAGAGGCGCTCGGCATGCTGCTTGTCCTCTTCGCGAATGCGCACCTGCAGGATGGCTCGTTTTTGCGTCGATGACATCACTGCCCTCCCTTAGCTAGCGTGCAATATAGTCGGTCAAATGCGGTATATACCGACATCTTAGAATCTTATAACCATTACTTTATTTTACTCAAGTAAATAACCGTTAACACGAATACAAGCGTAGTACATCCAAAATGAGAGCGTGTAAAAATCTCAGAGGTGTACGCATGTAATACACTCACCTTTATAGCTTCTAGAGAATAATTCCAACCTGCCAAAACCCCTGCAATACACCCGTATTGCAGGCCCTATGCTCAAGTTTGCCACCTGCAACTGCGTATATTTAACCTGTATATCGTTGGAGGAATTCTATCGAAGTGCCTGTTTCGCCGCATGCACTCGATACGCCGATGCCGGACCACGGGCGGTCCGGGGCAACGTCGACAGGGTCTCTCCGGCATGGGATTCAGGAGGGAGTGAACAACATGGGCAATAAACGAGTCGTAGCCGATTCCTCACGTTGCATTGGGTGCCAAACCTGTATGGCGGCGTGCATCGAGGCACACGATATTCCCGGCAACATCGCCGCACCTCGCTTGCGCGTAACGCGCACCTACGAGATCTCCGCGCCGGTGGCATGTCACCACTGCGAGGACGCTCCGTGCGCGAAGGCCTGTCCTACGGGCGCCTTGTTCTTTGATCCAAAGAACCATCGCATCGGCGTCAACGAGGACAACTGCATCGGCTGCAAGAGCTGCGTCATGGCCTGCCCCTTTGGCGCCGTGAGTGTGGCGACTACGCAGGTCCCCGTCTTGATGGGCGACGTGCGCGTGGGTTCGCAGACTAAGAGCTTCGTGCTCAAGTGCGACCTGTGCGTGGACCGTCCCGGCGGCCCGGCGTGTGCCGAGGCGTGCCCGACCAAGGGCCTCACCCTGGTAGACGAGGATCGCCTGGCAGAACTGACTGCCGAGCGTGCCCGCGCCACCATCGAAAACGAGGCGTAAGCGTTGGGGCGACAAGCCCAATGATTGTCAAATAAGTACCGAGTATTCGGTAGCAGAGAAAGGAAGGAGGGTGTCATGGAGAAGCATAAAGTGATCTGCCCGTACTGCGGCGCCGGTTGCCAGTTTAACCTCTTGGTCCAAAACGGCCAGGTCGTGGGTACCGAACCGCTCAACGGCATCACCAACCAGAGCGAGCTGTGCCTTAAGGGCATGAGCGGCTACGACTTCATCAACGACACCAAGATCTTGACTCCTCGCGTACTGCACCCGATGATCCGCCGCACCAAGGGCGCGGATCTTGAGCGCGTAAGCTGGGACGAGGCACTGGATTTCACCGCATCTAAGATGCAGGCCATAATTGACGAATATGGTCCTAACGCTGTCATGACCACCGGCTCTTCGCGAGGCGGCGGCAATGAGGCGAACTACGTCATGCAGAAGTTTACGCGTGCGTGCATCGGCACCCACAGCGTGGACAACTGCGCCCGTACTTGACACGGCCCTACTGTCCTCGGTCTGATGGACACGGTTGGTTCAGGTTGCATGTCATGCTCCATCCCCGGTATGGAGGATGCGGGCTGCATTTTCCTCTTCGGCTATAACCCTGCCGATTCGCACCCCATCGTCGCAAGGCGTATCGTGCGAGCCAAAGAAAAGGGTTGCAAGATCATCGTCGCCGACCCGCGCCATATCGAAACCGCGCGTATCGCCGATCTCTACCTTCCGATCAAGAACGGTTGCAACGTCGCGTTCCTCAACGCCTTTGCTAACTGCTTGGTCAACGATGGCCTCTACGACAAGGAATTCGTCGCCGAGCATACGAACGGCTTTGACGAGTGGTGGGAGACCATCAAGAACTACACTCCCGAATCCGTACAGGACATCACGGGTGTCGAGCCCGCGTTGATCCACCAAGCTGCCGAGATGTACGCCACGGCGAAGCCCTCTGCCATCATTGGCTGGGGTATGGGCGTATGCCAGCAGAAGCAGAACCTGAAGACGGTGCACACCATCGCCTCCATCGCCTGCGTTGCCGGCCAGATCGGCAAACCCAATTCCGGCCTCGCGCCCGTGCGTGGTCAGAACAACGTCCAGGGCTCCTGCGATATGGGCATGCTGCCCAACCTGTACCCTGGCTACCAGAAGGTCACCGACCCGGCAGTGCGCGCCAAGTTTGCCAAGGCTTGGGGCGTGCCCGAGGAAAAGCTCCCGCTCGAGGAGGGCTACAAGCTCACCGACCTGGGCCACCTGGTCGACGAGGGCAAGGTGCACTGCTTCTACAACTACGGCGAGGACCCGGTGCAGACCGAGCCCGATTCGGCCGGTATGCGCAAGACGCTCTCCGAGCTGGATCTGTTCATTTGCCAGGACATCTTTATGACGCAGACGACCATGCTCGCCGACGTCATCCTGCCTGCCACCTCTTGGGGCGAGCACGAGGGTGTCTTTACCGCATCCGACCGTAGCTTCCAGCACTTTGACGCGGCTGTTCCGCCCAAGGGCGAGTGCCGTCACGACTGGGAGATCTTCGCGGACCTGTCTACGCGCATGGGATACCCCATGCACTACGACAACACCGAGCAGATCTGGAACGAGTGCATTAGCCTGTGCCCCAACTTTGTGGGCGCGACCTACGAGAAGATGGCTCCCGAGGGCGGTTACGCCCAGTGGCCCGTCAAGAGCACCGATGTGAACGACCACGGTACGCCCGACATGTTCGCTGGTGGCAAGTTCACCACCAAGGACGGCCGCGCCAACCTGATGGCACACGACTGGGAGGCGCCCTCCGAGCTTCCCGACGATGAGTACCCGCTCATCCTGTGCACCGTCCGCGAGGTCGGCCACTACAGCTGCCGCTCGATGACCGGCAACTGCAAGACGCTGGCACTGCTTGCCGACGAGCCCGGCTTTGTCCGCATGAATCCCGCGGACGCCCAGGCACGCGGCATCAAGAATGGCGACATCGTCTCGATCCACAGCCGCCGCGGCCAGGTATACAGCCGCGCCGACGTGAGCGACCGCATCAACAAGGGCACGGTCTATATGACCTACCAGTGGTGGATCGGCAAGTGCAACGAGCTGACCATGCACAAGGTCGACCCGGTCTCGCATACGCCCGAGGACAAGTTCTCCGCCTGCCAGGTCGACGCTATCGCCGACCAGGTCTGGGCCGAGGGCGAGGTCGAGCGTCAGTACACCGAGCTCAAGCAGGCTCTGGTGGACGCCGCCGCTCCCCAGGACGTTGAGCCTGGCGCCGCCAAGTTCGACGACGAGACGCACGTGAATCAAATCGTGTAGTCCCGTTCTCGTTGGCTTTTTGGGCCGGGCGTCCCGTACGTTCGGGAGCCCGGCCCGTTATTTTGAAAGGAAGTGGGGATGAACCGCTTCATCGACATCAACCCGGAGAGGTGCATCGGCTGCGGAACATGCCAGTCCGCCTGTGCCGACGCCCACCGGATGCAGGGTCTTCAGGATACGCCGCGCCTGGCGCTCGTGAAGACCGGCGGTATTTCGGCCGCCCTTGCCTGCCACCATTGCGAAGGTGCCCCCTGCGCCGAGGTCTGCCCGGTGAATGCCATCGAGCACGATGGCGATCGCATCCACGTCAAGGAGCAGGAGTGCATCGGGTGCAGGCTGTGCGCCATCGCGTGCCCCTTCGGAGCCATCCATCCCGATGGCACGTCTATCGCCGGTGTCGCAGGCATGTGCGACCCGACGCCTTCGTATCCTAAGTCCCTGAGCAGCCTGCTTACGTGGGCTCCCGGCCAGTACACCTGCGCTGTTAAGTGCGACCTGTGCGCCTTCGATCCGGACGGTCCGCATTGTGTGGCGGCGTGCCCCACCAAGGCGCTGACCGTCATGGGCGGCGCGGCCGATCGCGAGCTCGACGAGGCCAAGCGCCTGCGCTCGATCGAAAACGGTCCGGTCGTCGACGTTACCGCTGTGGCCCAGGGTCTGTCCGAGAAAGCAGAAGGGAGCGTAAACAATGGATAGCATGACGCTGTTTATCGCATCGCTTGCCGTCTCGTGCATCGGTGCGCTCGCCTCGGTTCTGCTGATTAAGGCCGACAACGCCGCCAAGACCGCCGGCTGCCTGATCGGCGCCGTCGCGGCCGTGCTGTCGTTCATCGCGGGCCTCGAGGCCGTGCTTGGCGACGTTTCGTCCCTCAACACGGTCTTCTTCTTCCCGTTCGCCCGTCTCGAGCTCTTGCTCAACGGCCTTGCGGGCCTGATCGTGGTCCTCATCTCGATTCTCGCCTTTGCGGGCTTCATCTACGGTCTGTCCTACTTCGACGAGTACCCGGGCAAGGTCGGGCGCGCCGGCTTCTTTATGAACACCTTCGTCGCCTCGATGATGCTCGTCATCACCGCCGACAACGTGTTCTGGTTCCTGGTCGCCTTTGAGCTCATGTCCCTTACGAGCTACTTCCTTGTCGTTATCGAGGAGAACAAGAACTCCATTAGGGGCGGTTGGCTCTACTTCGTCATCGCGCACGTGGGCTTCGTTCTCATCATGGCGAGCTTCCTGCTCATGACCAACGGCGTGGGCGGTTCCTTCAGCTTCAGTGATTTCCGTACGCATGACTTTGGACCCGCCGTCTCCTCCGCGTGCTTCGTCCTCGCGTTCTTCGGATTTGGCGCGAAGGCCGGTATCATTCCGCTGCACTCCTGGCTGCCCCAGGCGCACCCCGAGGCGCCGTCCAACGTGTCCGCCCTCATGTCCGGCGGCATGATCAAGATCGGCATCCTGGGAATCCTCAAGGTCGGTCTCGACCTGCTCGCGGGTTCGGGCGTCCAGCTCTGGTGGGGCCTCATGGTCCTGGTCTTCGGATCCATCTCGTCGGTCCTGGGTGTCGTCTACGCCCTCCACGAGCACGACATCAAGCGCCTGCTTGCCTATCACTCCGTCGAGAACATCGGCATCATCTTGCTCGGTGTCGGCGCGTCCATGACGGCGCACGCCCTGGGCAACGACGTCATCGCGACGATCGCGCTCATGGCCGCCCTCTACCACACGCTCAACCACGCCATGTTCAAGGGCGAGCTGTTCCTCGGCGCGGGCTCCCTGCTCTATGCCACGGGTACGCGCAACATGGAGAAGATGGGCGGTCTGTTCCGCCGCATGCCGGTCACGGCCGTCTGCTTCCTCATCGGTGCCCTTGCCATCTCGGCCATCCCGCCGCTCAACGGCTTCGTTTCCGAGTGGTTCACCTACCAGTCCCTGTTCAACATCTCGACGCTCTCCGACCCGGTCGTCATGGTGTTCGCCGTCGCCTCCGCGGCCGCCCTCGCCATCACCGGTGCCCTGGCCGTCACGTGCTTCGTGAAGGCCTACGGCGTCTCGTTCGCGAGCAGCCCTCGTTCCCAGGAGGCCGCGAACGCCAAGGAGTCCCCGGCTCCGATGTTGTTCTCGCAGATGCTCCTCGCGGCCATCTGCGTGGTACTGGGAATCGGCTCCCCGGTCATCGCCCCGGTTCTGGGCGACGTCGCCCAGAGCGTGCTTGCCGGCTCCGCCGTCACAGCCACCTCGGGCGTGTCTCTCGTGAACGAGATTTCCGGTGCCGCCACCTCCACCCCCGCGATCGCCATCGCGCTCGTGGTCCTCACCGGCCTCGCGTTCGCGTTGAGGTCCTGCCTCGGCGCCAAGGCCTCCGCTAAGAAGACCGACCCTTGGGCGTGCGGCTACGAGCCCAACGAGCACATGCCCGTCGTCGCCACGAGCTTCGCGTCCGACGTCGAACTCTTCATGGGCCCGCTCTACACCCTGCGCGAGGTATGCACCAAGATCTGCTGGTCCATCGCGCACGTGTTCCAGAAGCTCACCGGTGTCGCCCAGGGCGTCGAGCCCCTGCCCGACCGTTTCCTGGTCGATGCACCGAGCGAGGGTGCCGACAAGCTGGCCGGCCTCGCCTCCAAGATCGAGGGCGGCAACTACTCCGTATACATCTGCTACATCGTCGCGGCGCTCGTGGTCTTCCTCGTGCTCGCCGTGGTCATGGTCTAGAGAGGGGAGAGGATATTATGAACATCGTTCTTGCGATGGCGCAGGGCCTCGTGGTCATGCTGGTCGCGCCCTTCTTCTCCGGCCTCGCCCGCGTGATTCGCGCGAAGATGCACAATCGCCGCGGTCCGTCCATCCTTCAGGATTACCGGGACCTCGCGAAGCTCATGGCGCGTCCCGAGTCCGTGAGTTCCGACTCGAGCTTCGTGCTGCGCATCATGCCGCCGCTGTTCCTCGCGGTGTCGTTTATGCTCGCCATGGGCCTGCCCATGTTCACGCTCCAGAGCCCCATGCCCGTCTTTGGTGACGCCATCACCATCATGTACGCGCTCGCGCTGTCCCGCTTCTTCTTCGCGCTGTCCGGCGTGGATTCCTCCAACGCCTACGCGGGCTTCGGCGGTATCCGCGAGCTCCTCATGAGCGTGCTCATCGAGCCGTCCATGCTCATCGCGCTGTTCACCGTCGCCATCGTGTGCGGCTCCACGGACATTGCGACCATGGGTCAGCACATCGTTACGGGCAACGTCTCGAGCGTCGTCGCCGTTATCCTCGCCGGCGTCGCCTTCGCGGCCGCCTGTTACATGGAGCTCGGCAAGCTTCCGTTCGATCAGGCCGAAGCCGAGCAGGAGCTCCAGGAGGGCCCGCTCGCCGAGCTCTCCGGCCCGTCCCTGGCCATGATGAAGCTCGCCATGGGCATGAAGCAGGTCGTGGTCGTCGCTTGGTTCACCTCCATCTTCATCCCCTGGGGAGAGCCCGCGACCATCGGCGTCACCGCTCTCGTGGGCGCCGTCGTCTTCCTCGTCAAGTGCCTGGTCGATTTCGTCGTCTGCGGCGTGCTCGAGAACTCCGTTTCCCGTTCGCGCTTCAAGGTGCTCGGTAACCAGACCTGGGCCGTCGTCGGCATCGCGGTCCTCGCGTTCGTCTTCGTCGTCGTAGGCGTGTAGGGAGAAGGGAGAAACTATGTCAATCGAATCGAGCTTGTCCCTCTTTGCCATGGTGGCGATCGCCGTCCCCATGCTGGGCTCCCTGCTCATCGTCATGCTGCCGCGTCCCTACGCTAAATGGATCTGCGCCTTTGCCGGCGGCATCGCCACGGTCGCTTCCGTTGGCTTGGCCGCGACGTTTGCCGGAAACGGCATGAACGCGGTCGATGTAACCTGGGCGAGTATGGGCCAGACCTTGGTCATGGGCTTCATATTCGACCGGATGAGCACGCTGCTCGCACCCGCGTTCGTCGCTATCGGCCTGCTCGTCGTCATCTATTCGTTCCCGTACATGAGCGATAAGAATAAGGAGCATCCCGACGCGCCCCGTCGTCGCTTCTACGTGTACTTCTCCACGTTCATCGGCGCCATGGCCGGTCTCGCCTACAGCTCCACCATCGTCGGCCAGCTCGTTTTCTTCGAGATCACCGGTGTGTGCTCCTGGGGCCTCATCAGCTACTACATGACGCCCACGGCCAAGAAAGCCGGTATGAAGGCGCTCATCATCACCCATATCGGCGCTCTGGGACTCTACATCGGCGCGGCCTTCCTGTTCGCCGGAACCGGCACGTTCGCGCTGAGCGCGATCTCCCAGCTCGATTCCGGTATGAAGACCGTCGTGCTGCTGCTCATCCTGTTCGCTGCTTGGGCCAAGTCCGCCCAGTTCCCGCTCTACATGTGGCTGCCCTCCGCAATGGAGGCCCCCACGCCCGTTTCCGCCTACCTTCATGGCGCGTCCATGGTTAAGGTCGGCGTGTGCGTGTTCGCCCGCGCTCTTGCGAGCGCCGGCGATATCCCCGAGATCGTCGGTTGGGTCGCCATCATCGACGCCGTCGTGACCATGCTCTTCGGCTTCCTCATGTACCTGCCCCAGAAGGATATGAAGCGCCTGCTCGCCTTCTCGACGATCGCGCAGCTCGCCTACGTGTTCTTTGGCCTGGGCCTCTCCGTGTTCGGAAGCCAGATGGCGTTTAACGGCGCCGTCGAGCACATCTTCAACCACGCGTTCACCAAGACCCTGTTCTTCCTCATCGCTGGCTCTCTCAGCTTCACGCTGGGAACCCGTATGCTGCCCAAGATCCAGGGCCTCATGAAGAAGTACCCGGTCACGGGCGTGGGCTTTGCGGTCGCCGCGACCGCTATCGCCGGCGTGCCCCCCATGAGCACGTTCTTTTCCAAGTTCCAGATTATTTCCGGTGGCTTCGCGGTTGGTGCTACCAACACGGTCATCTTTGTCCTCGTGTGCGTCATGGTCGTCGAGACCGTCGCCACCTTCGCATGGTTCCTGCGTTGGATGGGTAAGGTCCTGCCCGGTGAGCCGAGCGAGTCCGTGGCCGCCGGCCAGCCCCTTCCGCGCGCCATGGCGTTCGTGTTCGTCGTCCTCATGATCATGGTCGTCGTCGCCGGTCCTCTGTCCTCTAGTTGGATGGGTTAGGAGGTAGGACATGGGTTATTCGTTAGTCAATATCCTGGGCGGTCTTCTGATCGTGACCTCCACCATGGTGGTCGTCTCGAAGACCATCCCGTCCGCCATCAAGTGGTACGCGATCCAGTCGGTTGTCCTGGTGGGCGTGCTGCTCACCCTGGGCCTCACCACCGGTGCCACCGAGCTTCTCATGTGGGCCGCGTCGGCCTTCGTCACCAAGGTGATCCTCGTTCCGTTCATTCTCAACCGTGCCTACAAGAAGATGGGTTCGCCTGCCGATAGCACGCTGACCTCCTCCATCAAGCCGGCCTGGACCATCATCCTCACCGGTCTGGAGGTGGCCGTCTGCTTCGCGGTGGTCACGCGCCTGAGCCTGCCCACCGCCGAGGTGGCCACTCCGGCCCTCGCCATCAGCTTCGCGCACTTCTTCGTCGGCCTCACGTGCATCATCTCCCAGCGCAACATCCTCAAGCAGATCTTCGGGTACTGCCTTATGGAGAACGGTAGCCACGTGACGCTCGCTCTGCTCGCGCCCACGGCCCCCGAGATCATCGAGATCGGCATCGCCACCGACGCCATCTTCGCCGTCATCATCATGTCCGCCGTCGTCGTGAGGATTTGGAACGACACCAAGTCGCTCGACTCCCACGACCTGACCGAATTGAAGGGGTAGGCCATGGATGTTTCAATGCTGACGGTCGCCCTGCTCGCTTGTCCTCTCGTGTTCTCCCTGATTATGGCTGCGCTCCCCAAGACGACGTCCTACAACGTCTTCGCGGGGCTCAACACCATCTCCGTCGCGGCGACCCTTGTCCTTTCGGTCGTCACCGCGGGAACCATGCTCTCGAGCGGGCAGAATATCGACGCTTTGGGCCTGTGGCTCCATCTCGATTCGCTCTCGTCGATCTTCGTCCTTCTGGTAGGCATCATCGGGTTCATCACCGGCGTGTACTCCATCTCCTATATCAAGATCGATATCGAGGAGAAGACCATGCCGGCCGAGCGCACCAAGCAGTACTACGCGCTGTTCAGCCTGTTCGTCTTCACGATGCTGCTCGCCTGCCTGTCCAACAACATCATCCTCACCTGGGCGGCGGTCGAGGCCACTACGCTGTCGACCGTGTTCCTCGTGGGCATCTACAAGAACAAGCAGGCGCTCGAGGCGTCTTGGAAGTACGCGATGGTCTGCACCGCCGGTGTGGCCTTCGGCCTGTTCGGCACGCTGCTCATCTACGCGAACGCCGCCGATATCATGCCCAACGCGCATGAGGCAGCCTTCCTCACCTCCATCATGCCCTACGCCGACCAGTTCGACCCGATGCTCGTGCGCCTCGCGTTCGCGTTCATCGTCATCGGCTTCGGCACCAAGGCGGGCCTGTTCCCCATGCACACTTGGCTGCCCGACGCGCACTCCCAGGCTCCGAGCCCGGTCTCCGCGCTGCTCTCGGGCGTGCTGCTCAAGTGCGCCATGCTGGTGATCATCCGCTTCTACTCCCTGTCCATCATCACGGTGGGCGACACCTATCCGCGTACGCTCCTGCTCATCCTGGGCACGCTGTCCATCCTGGTGGCCGCCCTGTGCATCTTTAAGCAGGACGATATCAAGCGCCGCTTCGCGTACTCCTCCGTCGACAACGTCGGCGTGGTCGCGCTGTGCCTGGGTATCGGTGGTCCGCTCGGTATCGCCGCCTGCCTGCTGCACTGCATCTTCCACGGTTTCACGAAGGCGCTCGCCTTCTGCATGGCCGGTAACATCCAGCACATCTACCACACCCGCGACCTGAACAAGATCAAGGGCGTCGTCGAGATCGCTCCCGTCACGGCAGCGCTCACCATCATCGCCCTGCTCGCGCTCGCCGCCTTCCCGCCGTTCGCCCTGTTCATCTCCGAGTTCCTCACCTTCGTGGCCGGCGTCCAGTCCGGTCCCATCTGGGTGGTCGTGCTCGTGGCCATTGGCCTCACCGGCGTGTACTTTGCCCTTACCGGCATCGCGCTCAAGTCCATCTTCGGCAAGGCGCCCGAGGGCATGAAGCGCCACGAGGTGCCCGCCCTCATGATCATCCCCGAGATCGCCCTCGCGATCGTGGTCATGTGGTTCGGTATCGCCACCCCGGTCGCCATCACGAGCGGCGTCGAGGATGCAACGTCCGTCGTTTTGAACCAGAGCGTCGAAGAGCTCCACGAGGCTCCTCTCTACCGCATGGTGTTCAGTTCCCAGACCAAGACAAGCGAGGTGAATTAGCACCATGGCAGAACCTGAAAAGAAGGACTACGCTCGTCGTTGCGAAAGCCACGTCGAGGCCCTGCGCGCCGCAGTGCCGGGCGCTATCGAGAAGGTCGAGTGGCAGTGCGAGGACCAGCTGACGATCACCGTCAAGCAGGACAAGCTGCCCGAGGCCGTCCACTACCTGTACTACGAGCGCTACGGCTGGATTCCCGTGATCATCGGCAACGATGAGCGCAGCCTGTGCGGCCGTTACGCCGTGTACTATGTCATCTCCATGGAGGGGGAGGATCCCGGTTGGGTGACCGTGCGCACCGAGGTCGATCCCGCCAAGATGACGTTCCCGTCCGTGACGCCGTTCGTCCCCGCCTGTGTGTGGGGCGAGCGCGAGCTGCGCGATATGTTTGGCCTGATCCCTGAGGGCCTGCCTGATCGTCGTCGCCTGGTGCTGCCCGACGATTGGCCCAGCGGCCTGTACCCGCTGCGCAAGGACTCCATGGACTACCGTTTCCGTCCCGCTCCCGCGAGCGACATGGAAAACTACGAGTTCTTGGCCGACACCAAGGGCAAGGAGACGACGCTCGTTCCCATGGGACCGCTGCACATCACCTCCGACGAGCCCGGCCACTTCCGCCTGTTCGTTGAGGGCGAGACGATCGTCGACGCCGACTACCGCCTGTTCTACGTGCACCGCGGCATGGAGAAGGTCGCCGAGACGCGCCTGAACTATGATGCCGTGACCTTCCTCGCCGACCGCATTTGCGGCATCTGCGGCTGCGCCCACTCGGTGGCCTATGCCGAGGCCGTCGAGCGCGCCCAGGGCATTCATGTCCCGCCGCGCGCCCAGTACATCCGCGCCATCATGCTCGAGGTCGAGCGCCTGCACTCGCATCTGCTCAACATTGGCCTGGCATCGCACTACACGGGCTTCGACTCCGGCTTCCAGCAGTTCTTCCGCGTCCGCGAGAAGTCCATGGACCTGGCCGAGAAGCTCTCCGGTCACCGCAAGACCTATGGTCTCAACGTGATCGGCGGCGTGCGTCGCGACATTTTGGCCGAGCAGAAGCTCTCCACGCTCACGACCATCCACCAGCTGCGCTCCGAGGTTCAGGAACTCGTCGACATGCTGCTCTCCACGCCCAACTTTATTGAGCGTACGAGCGGTATCGGCATTCTGGACCGCAAGATCGCTCGCGACTTCTCGCCGGTCGGCCCGCTCATGCGTGGCTCGGGCTATGCCCGCGACGTGCGCTTTGACCATCCCTTCGACGGCTACGCCGATCCGGATGTCCAAAAGATGCATGCTGCCACGGCCGACACCTGCGATGCCTTCGGCCGTACCGCCGTTCGCATCCAGGAGGTCTACGATTCGATCGACATGATCGAGACCATGCTCGAGAACTGCCCGTCGGGCCCCATCCTCACCACGGATTGGGAGTACACCCCGCACAAGTACGCCATCGGCGCCACCGAGGCTCCGCGCGGCGAGGACGTGCACTGGGCCATGCTCGGCAACAACCAGAAGTGCTACCGCTGGCGCGCCAAGGCGGCCACGTACAGCAACTGGCCGGTCCTGCGCTACATGTTCCGCGGCAACACCGTGGGCGACGCGGCGCTGATCGTCGGCTCGCTCGACCCGTGCTACTCCTGCACCGACCGCGTGACGGTGACCGATGTCGCCGCCAAGCGCGACCACGTGCTCGACAAGGAGCAGTTCGAGAACGTCTGGCGCGACAAGTCGCCGCTTGCGGGCGAGGGCACCATGGCCGCTCCGCTCGATGAGGAGGCGCTCTAATATGCTGAAGCTTTGGAAGGTTAACGCCAAGGCCGGCGACGCGACGGTCAAGTACCCGTTTGCGCCGTTTCCCACCAACAAGGACATGCGCGGCAAGCCCGAGCACAACGCCGAGCTCTGCATTGCCTGCGGTGCCTGCGGCGTGGCGTGCCCGGCCGATGCCATTCGCATGGACACCGACCTTGCGGCCGATACCATCACCTGGTCGATCGACTACGGCCGCTGCATCTTTTGCGGCCGCTGCGAGGAAGCCTGCCCCATGGAGGCCATCAAGCTCACCGAGGAGTTTGAGCTGGCCGTCATGAGCAAGGACGACCTCACCAGCAAGAGCGTCTACACGCTCGAGCACTGCTCGCGCTGCGGCAAGCCGTTCGCCCCGCACAAGGAGATCGACTACGCTAAGCGCCTGCTGCAAAAGGCCGGCGGCATGGAGGCCGAGCAGGCCGCCCATACCGTCGGTATGTGCCAGGAGTGCAAGCGCGAGCTCGACGCCCTGCGCGCCGCCTCGGCCGTAAAGACCGGCAACGCGCACGGCATGGCTGCCAACGAGACGCTTGCGTCCGGTGAGCCCCAGGGCCCCGGCATGGAGTATCTGGGCGGCCACGGTGTGAACCCGGAGTATATCGACCGCGAGCTTAACCCCGATGCGCCCGAGATTCCCGCCGGTCCGGCGCCGGTCGAGGGCATCATCATGGATTTTGAAACGAAGGAGGAGTAACCATGGCCGAACCCACGCTTTTGCCCGAGCGGCTTCAGTACCGCCCGACCAAGATCGAGCTCGACGAGAGCATCGAGAAGGCCAAGGCGACCCTTCTTAAGAAGATCAAGCGCTCGGTGTACGTCTACCGCGTCGACTGCGGCGGCTGCAACGGCTGCGAGATCGAGATCTTCGGTTCCATCACGCCCGTCTTTGACGTCGAACGCTTTGGCATCAAGGTCGTGCCCTCGCCCCGTCACGCCGATGTGCTGCTGTACACCGGCGCCGTGACGCGTGCCATGCGCATGCCGGCCCTGCGCGCCTTTGAGGCCGCACCCGATCCCAAGATCGTGGTGTCCTATGGCGCGTGCGGCTGCACCGGCGGCATCTTCTACGACAACTACTGCGTCTGGGGCGGCACGGATAAGATTCTGCCGGTTGATGTCTACATCCCCGGCTGCCCGCCCAGCCCCGCGCAGACCGTCTACGGCTTTGCCATGGCGCTCGGTCTGCTGGACCAAAAGCTCCATGCCGAGACCACGGTGGAGGCCGCCGGCGAGCAGGCCGATATCCTGCACCCCGGCGTGCCGTACAAGCTGCGCGTTGCCATCGAGCGCGAGGCTCGCGCCATGAGCGGCTACCGTTACGGCCGCGACCTGGCCAACGAGTTTATGGATACGCTCGAGGGCGCGCCCAAGGGTGATATCCGAGGTGCCATGGCGCTGCTCATCGACAAGCAGGACGATCCGCGCCGCGTCGAGGTGTACTCTGCGCTGCAGGATCTGGTGCTGGCCGGAGGTCACTAGATGGAGCTCACGGACCGCTCTGGTTACTTTGCGGGTCCCGGTATGCTCGGCGGCTCCTTTGGCGATGCCTCGCGCGCAAGCGACGAGGCCGCCGAGGGCGTCGCCGACCCCTGCCTGGGCCATGCGCCCGACCAGGTGGTCTTCTATGAGCTCACGCGTAAGTTTGTGGAGACCGAGGAAGACGTTCCCCAGGAGGCCTGCGACGTGCTGTACTACACGCTCGCCGTGGGCCACCACACCGGCGTGCTCGATTGCTTTGAGCCGCGCCTGTCGGTGCCGGTGGATGTCTTCTATTCGCTCGTCGATGCGCTGCCGGAGGGGGAGGCCAAGACCAAGTTCGAGGCCATCCGCTCCTTTGGCGAGTGCCAGCTTGACAAGGCGGCGGTGCCGTCGCTGCTCGAGGCCTGCGACACGCTGCTCGACGAGCGCGGTTTTCGCGGCTCGGCCAAGGCCGGCATCTCGGTGTTCGACGACGACTTTGGCCTGCATGCCCAGCAGGTCGCGTTTCTGATGAAGTTCCGCGATCTGGTTGAGCGCGTGCGCGATGTGTCGGGCGTGTACCTGACGGGAAGGTTGCAGTAATGGGTCGCGTTGTGGATGGACGCGTGAACGGCGCCCCGTTTGCGGGTATCGTGCTCACGGCGGGAAGCGTGCTGCGTGCCGACGATGCCGCCGGCCCCGTGCTCTCCAAAAAGATGGAGGACGCGCCCATCGCCGGTTGGTACACCATCGACGGTGGCCAAACGCCCGAGGACGACATCATCGAGGTCAAGCGCGAGCGTCCGCCTCGCCTGGTCTTGGTCGATGCCGCCGACATGGCGCTGCCCGTCGGGTCTATCCGCCTGCTCGATAAGCGCGATGTGGCCCGCAAGTCGATGTTCACCACGCATTCGCTCCCTTTGTCGATTCTGATCGAGGAAATCGAGCAATCGTGCGAAGATATCGTCTTCATAGGGATTCAGCCGGGCGATACGGAGTTTTACAACCCTATGTCCCCGGAGGTCTTTGACGCCGTCGACGCCGTGTACGACGCCGTGGCCGCCAACGACTTTTCCCACTTTGTCCGCTTGGGACAAGAGCAATAGGAGCGCTTGTCCCTGCTGATTAGGAAAGAAGTGATTGACATGGCAGATTCCAAGGCGGAGTACCCCGCTCCCGATTGCCTGGCGCCCGCCGCGATCGAGGCCAAGACCGAGGCCGCCGGCGTGACCAAGGCTAACCTGCCGGTCGCAAAGGCCTTTGTTTTGGCGATGTTCGCCGGCGCGTTCATTGCCTTCGGCGGCCTGTTCTTTACCGTGTTTTTGAGCGACAGCACGCTGGGCTGGGGCGCCCAGCGCGTCGTGGGCGGCCTGTGCTTTTGCCTAGGCCTGGTGCTCGTGCTGGTGTGCGGCGCCGAGCTGTTTACCGGCAATTCGCTTATGGTCTGCGCGCTCAAGAGTAAAAAGATCACCCTGGCTCAGATGCTCAAGGCTTGGGTCGTCGTATGGGTCGGTAACTTTGTCGGTGCCCTGTTTATCGTCTTTTTGGTGTACATGGCCGGCATTTACAAGCTCAACGGCGAGGCGGTCGCCAATTCCATGGTGAGCGTCGCCGCCGGCAAGGTGACGATCGACTGGGTGACGATCTTCTTCCGCGGCATCCTGTGCAACATCTTTGTGTGCCTGGCCGTGTGGATCGGTACCGCCGGCAAGACCGTGGTCGATAAGGTCGTGGGCATTCTGCTGCCCATCGCCGCCTTTGTGGCCTGCGGTTTTGAGCACTGCGTCGCCAACATGTACTTTTTGCCCATGGGTGCCGTGATGCACGCGTGCGGCTATGGTGCCAAGGTCGCCGGCGCCGATGCGCTCAACGTTGCGGGCATTGCGTTTAACCTGTCCGCTGCCACGCTGGGCAACATCGTGGGCGGTGCGGTTCTGGTTGCGCTCGGCTACTGGTTTATCTATGCCAAGAAGTCCGAGGCGTAAGGTACCGTCTTTTTGACGTTGGGCCTCCCGCGGGGCGTTGCCGTGCGGGAGGCTTTTTGGGTCTGGGGCTCGTTGCCGGGCTGTTGACCTGTTGTGTTTGGCTGGTGAAAGGGGTAATCGAGATGGCATCTGCTGTGGAGCGTGACGGTCGCGCCGTGGTGACCACATGCGGGGGATGCTATGCCGATTGCGCCTTTGCGGCACGCGTTGAGGACGGTCGCGTGGTGGCCGAGTTGCCGGTGCCGGGACATCCGTGCGCGGCGCGTGCCCTGTGCGCCCGCGGGCGCCATCGCCTGGCAATGCCGTTTGACGAGCGCGACCGGATTTTGCACCCCATGCGACGCCGCCGGGATGGCTCGGGGTTTGATGCGATTACCTGGGACGAGGCGTTTGCTCAGATTGCCGAGCGTCTTTTGGGAATTGTTGACGAGCGCGGGCCCCGTGCGCTGGGCATGACACTTGGTGTGCCCTCGTTCGACCGCTACTGGGCCTATCGCTTTATGCATGCGCTGGGCTCGCCCAACGTATACGGTGCCGACGGCGCCTGCGAGGTAAGCCGTCTCACCGGTTGGGAGCACAGCCTGGGTTATAGTCCCGCCTCCGACCTTGCGCATACCGACTGCATCATGTACCTGGGGCGTTCCATTGTCGATTCGTCGACGATGGGGGCAGTCGACGCCTTGAATGACGCACGCCGGCGCGGGGCGAAAATCATTGTCGTGGACCCGCGGCGCAGTGGCTCTGCGGCGCTTGCCGACCGCTGGTTGCGCGTGCGCCCGGGCTGCGACTTGGCCTTGCTACTGGGCATTGCACATGTGCTCATTGCCGAGGACTTGTACGACCGTGAGTTTGTTGCTCGCTATACTACGGGCTTTGATGAGCTGGCGCAGGCGGCCAGTGCTTGGACGCCCGAGTGGGCTGAATCGATGTGCGACGTGCCGGCCGCGGAGATTGTCGCGACGGCGCGCGATCTGGCTGCCGCCGCGCCTGCCGCTGTGGTAGATGCGGGCTTTCATGGTGGCATCGGTATCGCGTATGCCAACAGCACCCAGACCGCGCGCGCTATCTGCTTGGTCGATGTGTTGCTGGGCTGCATCGGACACGCGGGCGGTGTGCTCAACCCACCGACGCCGCTTGTATTGGGCGACCTTGATCCCATGCGCTTTGCGACGCCGCCGGTGCCGCGCGAGCCCAAGTTGGGGTCCGAGCGTTATCCTCTGGTCGATCCGGTGCGCGGCCTGTGCACGACCATCGGTCAATCGATTCTTGCCGGCGATTTGCGTGGGCTCATCGTCTATGCCAGTAACCCCGGTGCGGGCTATGGCAATGCGCAGGCTTGGTTGGGCATCTTGCAGCAGCTCGACTTGCTCGTGACAATTGATATACGCTGGTCCGAGACGGCGCGCGCTTCCGACTTCGTGCTGCCCGACGTGACGTATCTGGAGGCTGATCGCGGCGTGGGAACGGTGACAGGCGTCAACGACGCGCGTGTGTTCTACCGCAACGCCGTGCTGCCCGTTTTGCATGACGATACGCGTCCCGGTCGGGAGATTTTTGCCGGTCTGGCGCAGGCGTGTGGCGTGGGCGAATATTTCCAGTTTACGTCTGACGATCTGGCGGCTGCCCAGGTGGCGCCGTTTGGGATTGATCTGGACGAGCTTAAGGAGCGCGGTTGGGCCGATACGGGCGTGCCACTGCCGCCGCGCACGGGTGAGCCCGTGATTCCGCTGGACGGCGGCAAGATAGCGCTGGCAAGCAGTGTGTGGGAGCGCGCCGGTTTGGGTCGTGTGCCCGGCTGGATCGCGCCCATGGTGGAGCCCGGTCCGGGGATGTTTCGCCTCATTAGCGGCAACCGGCCTTTTGAGTCGCATACCTCGCGCAGGCTCGCGGCGGCCGGTGCCGCCGAGGCTGGTTCCGACTTGGACGCCGTGCAGATGAATGCCGATGCTGCTGCGCACATGGGCATCGCCGACGGCGAGATCGTCGAACTCGTGAGCGATATGGGCCGCGACCGCGTGCGCGTGGAGACGACGCCCTATCTGCATCCGGCGTGCATCTTTACGTCGGCCGCCCCCGGTGGGCGCTCGTTTGGCGCCGATGCCGGTGGCGCTCAAGCCTTGGGCGTGGGCCCGCTCGACCATACGCCGCTGCGCTGGGACCCGCTGACGGGTGCCGCGCTCACCCAGGAAAACGCCGTTCGCGTGGAAAAGATCACGGAGCACGAGGATAATAACGACTGATTGACTCAGCCGATCGAATTGGCTGATAGTTTGACGTTCGAACGATTGATTTACCTTTGGTTTTGAAAGGCCGCACATGAGCGATAGCCAGAACATGTCCGATGAGGTGCGCGCCCGCCTGCGCGCCATTCCTTCCGTCAACGAGCTGCTTGCCGAGTGGCCGGTAGTGAAGGCGGCGGGGGAGACCTGCGACGCGGTGGTGCATGCCGCCGTGACGGCCGAGCTCGACGAGGAGCGTGCCGCCATTCGCGCCGGTGCCGCCCCGCGTTCCAAGCGCGGGCTGGCATCGGCTATCGAGTGGCGTGCGCATCGCTCCGCGCTGCCGAGCCTGCGCCCCGCCGTCAACGCTACGGGTGTGGTCATCCATACCAACTTGGGCCGCGCCCCGCTCGCGGAGTCGGCCGCCAAGGCCGTGGCCGAGGTCGCGCGCGGCTACAGCACGCTCGAGTACAGCGTCGACACCTGCTCGCGCGGGTCGCGCAAGGAGCACGCCGCACAGCTGGTCCGTTCGCTCACCGGTGCCGAGGACGCGCTGGTCGTCAACAACAATGCCGCCGCGGTGCTGCTGGTGCTGGCGACCCATGCCGCAGGCAAGGAGGTCATCGTCAGCCGCGGCGAGCTTGTCGAGATCGGTGGCAGCTTCCG
>URHQ01000020.1 GCA_900547655.1 uncultured Collinsella sp. | reverse complement strand
CGAGATAGGCTCCGGTCTCGTGGGCTCGGAGATGTGTATAAGAGACAGGTCCACCACGGCGGGCGCGGCCTCGCGTGCGGCAGCGACCATGCGGTCCTTGATACCCTCGACGAGTTTGCTCATTGTCTCTCCTCTTAGTTGTTGGACTCGACGGTTGCGGCGGTGTCGGCCGCGTCCTCGAGCTGCAAGTTCAATAGCTTCATGCCGTATTCCGGCACGTTGATATCGATGGGTTGGCCATACAGATCACCAGGGCGCACAAAAGCGAGCACCGTCATAATGCGCGCCATGGCCTCGGGCGATTCGGTGAGCCCACGCTCAAACCAGCGCTGAATCAGGCCGACCTCGGCACTCACGACGTAGGTAACGTAGTAGTCGAAGAACGTGCCCAGCGCCAAGCCCAAAATGCCCGTCTGTGCACGCGGCACCACGGCCTCGCGTGCGGTATCGATGATCTTTTTAATAAAGGCGGGGTCGCCGCCCGGGCCCAGCAGGGCCCCGATAAGGTCGCGATTGGCCGCAAGATAGCGCAGCAGCTCAACCGAACCGGGTGCCGGCTCAAGATCATCGATGTTGTGATAGAGGTCGGGCAGCTGAGCTGCGGTGATGAGCTCAATGCGCTCACGGATCTCGGCCAGCAAGCCGTCCTCGATTTGATTGATAAAGTCGGGAATATCGCGGTAGTGCGAATAGAACGTGCGGCGCGTAAGGCCAGCGCGCTCGGTGAGCGACGCGACATTAATGCGCGAAAGGTCGCCGCTTTCGGCAAGTTCGCTGGCAAGTGCCTGGCGAAGGGCACGCTGTGAGCGAAGGGACCGGCGATCGCATTTCTCGAGCTGGGACAAGCGTCCTCCTTGTTACTCAGCCTGTGCGCTATTGCACAGTGCGAGTATTATTGCACACCGTGTGCATCAACACGTAAAGGCAATATTTTTGATGTGACAAAGGGCAGTCACTTTGTCACATTCAGCGACCGCCTAGGTTGTGCCAGTTGTGCCTGGCTTTTGGAGCGGCATTGCCGATTGTTCAAAATGTCATTCGTGGGTAGAATAGTGTCGACGGCAGCCCAAGTTCTGGAAAGCTGGGCAGCGCCGTTGCTTGGATTAAGGGGTCAACGCCTTAGCGGCGGCGACCCCTTTTACGTTGCTTCGAACGTTGCTTGAGTGCCTCGGAAAGCCCGACGAGCGCCGTGGAGAACGAGACCAAAGCGGTCAGAAGTCTCACGAAATCAATCAGATCGGTCATGGGCATCACCTCCCATCAGATGGAGGGCGTTGCCCGGCACATGGAACTGCCGCCAACAGTATCAATTCTATCAAAGCGCAGTTAGATATGCGAATGTTTGTTCGAATTTAAAGAGACCAACGTCACCTGTGACAAAGGGACAGTCCCTTTGTCACATTATTCGATGATGGTGCGGGAGCTCTGCTTATGCATGGTGACGAGCATGTGTTTGGGGACGGCGTGGACCATGCAGCTGCCGATGGTCGCGCTCGCGGCGGCCTTGGCTGCATCGCTAGCGTTTTTGGTCGCGTAGCTGTGGCGGAAGCGCTTGAGCATGGCGATGTCGTTGCCGCCGTCGCCGTAAACCGCGACCTCGTCCTCGGCAATGCCGTAGTAGCCCGCCAGCCAGGCCACGCTCTCACCCTTGTTGCACGCCACGTCCGTGATTTCGAACATCACCGGATCGAACGGCGCATTGACCACGCGGTCCGAGCGCTCGGCAAGATACGCCTTAAGGTCGCGCTCCAGCTCGGGCGAGGTCACGCGGCAGTTGATCTTGCACACATCGTGACGCAGGATGTCACCGATCGACTGATCGAAATACTGCTCCTCGTGATAGCCGCCACGTGCACGCATACCGCGCATCACGATGCGCTTGATAGGGCTGTCCTTCTTAAAACCCGCCTGGTGCATCTCGAACGAACCGCTCGAGAACATACCGTCGGGCGTGGAGCAGTCAAAACAGATATCCGGGAACTCCTTGAGCAGCTCCTCGGTGATCTGTGGGTCGATGGTCCAGGTCTTGAGCACCTCGCCATGGCTGTCGCGCACGATGGACCCGTTGGAGCAGCAGGCGTCAAGCGCCAGGCCCGTAAAGCCATGCTCGCCGATCGGCAGCGTCGAGCGTCCGGTCGCGGGAACCACGTGGAGTCCGGCCTCGGTCAGCTCGCGAATGGCGAGGCGGATGGTCCCATCTGCCTCGTGCAGGGCGTTCAGCAGCGTTCCGTCTAAGTCACTCGCAAACATCTTGATCATGGGCGTGCCTCTCCTTCGTCTGCACAATATTGTAGACGAAGGAGAGGCATGCCCAGACAATGGCGTCCCTGCGCGGCGGGACAATGCTTCCGCAAATCCACGGTGCCCCAGCGCGTTAAGGCAATCGCCACAAGCGACTTTTCAGCCGATAAAACAGCGCCGTCGTCAACGTCAGCACCGCCAACATGCTTGCGAATACAATCGCCGGTGTCCATCGATCATATGCGAGCCCGTAAACCAATTGGCCAATAGGCGTTGCACAGGAAAGCATCATATAAACGAGTGCCAGCACTTTTCCGCAGAGTTCCTTTGGCGCTGACCGCTGAACAAATGAAACAATTTCGACCGATGCAATGCTTGCCCACGCCATGACCCATGCCGAGCCGGCCGCAAGCGCGGCAAACGCTAATTCATCAGGACCGCTCATTAGCGTGACAATAATCGGTACGACTCCAAAACAAATCATCGCAACATATCGACATATGCCTTTGAAGGAAAAACGATGCGGCCAAATACCGACCAAACCACTGCCGACTAGACCACCTAAGCCCATAGCCACCTCAATAATCCCAACAAAGGATGACTGCATTCCGAGATGCTTTGCAACAATAACGGGAGCACCAATCGTTAACCCAACTAACGCAAGGTTCAAAATAGCCGCAAGCAAAAACACAACGAGCAATGATGCGTTTTGAAACAGGTACCGAATCGACTCCCGAAAATCGCTTCGGCATGTCGAGCAAGTCGTACTGTCCCCTGTCATTCCAGATGAGGCATTTTGCTTGAGTGCGCCCCCAAACAGCAGGGCTGAAATCGCAAACGTCACCGACGCGGTTTCGCATAGAGCATCGATACCAAAGCACCCATAGACTGCCGTCCCGACTACAGGCCCCAAGATATTGCTCGCCATGGTTACCTGCGAGACCAACGCTGTGGCACGCTCAACCTTTTCTTGGCCCATCATGTGCACCGTCTCAATTTGAAGCATCGGTTTCAGCAGCGATTGGATGCCATATTGGACGCAAAGTATTGCCACCACGACAACGGCAAGAGGCAGCGACCGCTTCATGGGGATAAACAACAGCGATGCAGCCATCAGAACAATGCCGAGTACCACAAGAACCCCGCGATGTCTCCCGCGATCCGCCAAGATTCCGCCAGCCGGAGTCGCAAGTATGCCCGGCACGAACGCTATCGCCGCGACGGCACCATATAACGTTGATGAGCCGCTGCAATCGAACAAGTAAAGCGGGCACGCAAAGCACAGTGCCGACAACATCGAATACGCGCACAGCTGTGCAACAAGAAGACCGAAAAGCCTGATAGACCGCACTGTTTTTTTGCGCCAACGAGACACTACTCCTCCGCATTCCAGCCATAAGCCTGCCCTCTATACATACCATTAGTATGTATTTAATGACTTGAAAAGGGCAGCCGTGGCTACCCTCACAAATCAATTACATACCGTCAGTACGTATATTACCACCCGGCGCGGTCCCATACGTCCCAAATCTGCGCCGTTGTCTGAAGCACTTCTTCCCCCAAATCGAGTCCCACCGCGGCCGCCATCTGCGCCAAACATTGCGCGCGAGCGAGCATTCGATCCTTGGGCTCGAGCGGACGGAACAATGGCAGCAGCCAAAGATTCGCCAACAACGATACGGCCTCCGCCGCTTCACGCGGGCATTCGCACGCAATGGAGCCGTCGGCGATGCCCTCCTCGATCACTGGCAAAAGACAGCCATCGGCCGATTCGTCAAACGAGCCCTGGTACTGCATCGCCAGTAGACGCGAGCTTTTTACCGGATCCGCCGCAGGATGTATGCGTGCCCATAGCTCAATTTGTGGAACGACGGACTCGGGCGCGTACAGCCGCTTGAGCTTTTGGGCTCCGTTCATATTACCGATACCAAGCGTTGAGCGGCGGCGCTCAACAATTGGAGCCATTGCCCGATCAAATGCGGCGTTGAAAATCTCTTCTTTGCTCTTAAAGTGATGATAGACAGCGCCCTTGGTCATGCCATCGAGGCGGTCGACGATATCTTGAATGCTCGTCCCCTCATAACCCTGTGCGCAGAATAGCTCCAGCGCCGCGTCGAGAATCTTCGCGACCGTCTCCTCGGGATATTTATTACGACCCATAATCCGTCCATCCGCAACGCAAGTCTTGTGCCTCATTGCAGCATTTTAACGTTGCGGATGACAGGCGGTCGATTCTACACCGCGGCGGGGCCGTGTTCGCCGGTACGGATGCGGATAACCTCCTCGACCGGCTCGACCCAAATCTTGCCGTCTCCAACGGCACCGGTGCGAGCAGCGTTGCAGATGATGTCGACAATTCCGTCGACGTGCTCATCGGCGCAGATGAGGGTGAACTGCACCTTAGGGATCGTGTTGACAAGCAACTCGTTGCCGCGCACGTATTCCTTCCAGCCATGCTGTGCGCCGCAGCCCTGCACCTGGTTGATAGTCATGCCACGAACATCAGCAGCAAACAGCGCATCTTTAAGAACCTCAAGCTTTTCCTGGCGCACGATAGCCGTGATCTTTTTCATAGTAAATTCCTCTCTTTAAGAGTTGGTCTGACAGAACGTTAGAAACCGCTAGTCCAGACCACTAAACGAGGGATAAGCGCTCTCGCCATGCTGACTCGCATCCAGGCCCAGCGCCTCGTCGGCCTCGTCCACACGCAAGCTGCCATGGAACAGCGCCTTGACCACCGCGGCGATCACCAGATCGAGTACCAGCACAATAGCAACCGTCACCACAATGCCCAAAATTTGCGAGATGAGCAGCGATACGTCGCCCGTGTAGAACAGGCCGCCCTTATCGGTCCACGAAAGCTCCGGCACACAGAACAGACCCGTGAGCACGCCGCCCAAGATGCCGCCAATGCCGTGGCAACCGAACGCGTCGAGCGCATCGTCGTAGCCAAACTTGGTCTTGAGATGACTGATAGCCAGGTAGCAGACGGGTGAAACAATCAGGCCCATGACCAGCGCTGCCCACGGCTCGACAAAGCCCGCGCCCGGCGTGACCACCACGAGACCCGCAACCAGACCGGTGCTGGCACCCACCAGCGTGGGGCGACCGGTGTGCACGCGCTCGACGGCAAGCCACGAGACCATGCCCGCCGCGCTGGCCGTCACGGTGTTGAGGATGGCAAGCGCCGCCACGGCGTCGGCCTTAAACTCGCTGCCGCCGTTAAAGCCAAACCAGCCAAACCAAAGCAGCCCGGCGCCCAGCGCCACAAACGGCACGTTATGCGGACGATAGCTCACCATGCCAAAGCCGCGACGACGGCCGAGCATTAAGCAGAGAATCAGACCCGTCAGACCGGACGAAATGTGCACCACGTCGCCGCCGGCAAAGTCGAGTGCGCCGATAATGTCACCGATAAAGGAGCCATCGCCGCCCCAAACCATGTGGGCGAGCGGCGCATAGACCACAAGCAGCCAAATGCCCAGGAAGGCCGCCATGGCACCAAACTTAACGCGGCCGGCCAGGCTGCCCGTGACGATAGCGGCCGTGATCATGGCAAACGCCATCTGGAAGGCGATGTTGATGATTTGAGGATAGACGGCACCGTCCGCAGCATTGCCCTCGGCCGCCTGCAGCACCTGGTTGAGCACCGGCAGGCACAGCAGCTGGTCAAGGCCTCCAATAAACGGGCTGGAACCGTCGCCGCCATAGGCCAGAGACCAGCCGGCAACAATCCACAGCACACCAACCAGGCCAATGGCGCCAAAGCACATAAGCATGGTGTTGATGACATTTTTGCGCCTGGACAGGCCGCCATAGAAAAACGCCAAGCCCGGTGTCATTAAAAACACGAGCATGGTGCAGACGAGCATAAACGTTGTCGATCCCGTATCGTACATTCGCTCTCCCTTGGTCGCATGAACGTTGTCGGCGCCCATAATGCGGCCGAGGGGCAACTGGTGTAGACCAGATACGGCGTTGTTAAACGCTGCGTTGTCGAATGGAAACGGTGCCGCAATCTTGGAAACGGCGCGGCAACGGACGCGAAACGGACGGGAAATACGCGAGCAAGGAAGCCGTGAGCGCGCCCGTCCCGGCTAGCGGCGGAACAGCTCGCGGGCGCGGTCGCGGAGATTAGTTGCTCGAATGACACCTTCGTAGCGATTGATGCGCAGGCGCGGGAAGGCATTGAAAAAGCGCAGGTCGCGGCGGCTGAGTGACACGCTCGGCACCGGACGGCCCATGCGCTTGCCGGCAAGGCGACGACTGAGCGACGGACGCGACATACTCGGCGCGGCATCGGCCACGCGGCGGGCGGCAAGCGCCAGGCCGCGAGCACCATCTGCGATAAACGTCGGCATCGAAGCCTTCTCACGAAGGGCATCGAGCGTCGCGTCGCCCAGCTCGGCCAGCCAAGCGTTAACGGCACGGCTACGGATGTGTGTCTGTGCCACCGAGTCAATCGTCGAATCGGGAATGCGCTCGAGCATTGAGTCCGAGGCATCGGCAAGCGACTCGTTGATGCGGTCGGCAAGGTCGGCTCGGACGCGCTCCAGCTGATCGGACAGACGCCGCCAGCTCGCCAATGAGCACGCCGCGTCGACCATCATCGCGACCGCGACGATAAAGGCGGACAGCCGCACAATCAGCACCGGCAGATGGCCAAGCAGCCCCAGCAATGCCGGCTCCACTAAACGGCAAATGCACAACGCACCCAAGCCAAACGCGCATGCCCAGTACAGGCAGATACGTCCGTGCAGATTAAACGGCAGGTGCGAATAGTCCCAAAAGCGAGCGCCCGTTGTTTTTTCCAGCAGCACGCCTACGCTGTACTCAATCACGCTGCATACGAGCGCTGCAGCGACAAACTGGCTCGACGCGTCAGGAATTCCGCGCAACAGCAGCCAGCAGGCAATGCCGCCCGCGCCATAGATTGGGCAGCACGGCCCCAGCAAAAAGCCGCTGTTGGCAAATCGTCCGTGATTGAGCATGGCGCATACTGTCGACTCCCATGCCCAACCGCAAAACCCGTAAAAGGCAAACGAGAGCACCAGTGCCGAGAGTGGGCAGGCGGCAAGCGTCGCGCCGTCAAATGCCATGTCGATCGCGGTCCCCACCGTCTACCCTCTCCTCTTCTCGCTCGATGCTTTACTCACGCTATCGTCCGTCTCGTCCTTGCGCGGCAGGCGGCCGGCGACCGTCTCACGCAGCGCGCACCATTTATCTGCCAGGCACACAATCCATGCCTCACGACACGTCGGCGGCACCGGCACCAGCGGAAACATATGGCGCACGATAATATTCCGCTCGCGCGACGTCAGCTCAAAATCTTCCTCCGCACGCGCCAGAGCAAAAAACGGGTGGCGAAAGCCATGCAGCCGATGGCTTGGGTCGGGATCGTGCCAGTCATAGAGAAAGTAGTCGTGCAGCAAGGCCCCGCGCAGCAACGAAGCACGGTCGACCGAAATGCCAGCACGGCCCAAGCGCTCGGCAAAGGACAGGCTCGCCCGCGCCACCGAGGTCACATGTGCATAGACCGTCACGTCACCATGCTGGATAAACTCGCGCGTCAGGTCCAAGCGGCCCGCCTGGGCGAGCTGGCGGGCGGCATCGTCGACCTCGTGCGCGATTTTCTCGGCACGAACGGCATCGGACATGCTGCCTCCTTCCAGCGGCTCACGGCGGCAAGCCACGGCCTGCACGTATTGAAAAAATCATCATCGAATCTATCAGTATGGCATCGGACAAAACGTTTTGCCCCACCAGTTGTCGAATTACCGCGCCGCCGTCACATATCAAACGCCAAAATGTGCGAGACTGTCTTGTGCAATTGTGTCGGCCGAGGGAGCGCCGGCGCTCGATTCGCATGGAGTAACCCACAACGATGCTGCTTACGCAAACGACAACGCCCGAGGACGTCAAGGCTCTCGACCGCGCCGAGCTTCCGCTGCTCTGCGGCGAGATTCGCCACGCCATCCTCGAAAGCTCCGCCGCTGTCGGCGGACACGTTGCCCCCAACCTGGGCGTCGTTGAGCTTACGGTCGCGCTTCATCGCGTGTTTAACTCCCCTATCGACAAGATTGTCTTTGACGTTTCGCACCAGACCTACGCCCACAAGGCGCTGACCGGGCGCGCGTACACTTATATCGACCCGGCACGCTATGGCGAGGCCTCTGGCTTTGCCAATCCCGACGAGTCCGAGCACGACCTGTTCGCCATGGGCCACACCTCCACATCGGTGAGCTTGGGCTGCGGCTTGGCACACGCCCGCGATCTGGCGGGCGACAGCTACAACGTCATCACCATCATTGGCGACGGATCGCTTTCGGGCGGCTTGGCGTTTGAGGGCTTTAACAATGCCGCCGAACTCGATAGCAACCTGATCATCATCGTCAACGATAACGACCAGTCCATTGCCGAGAACCATGGCGGCCTGTATCGCAATCTGACCGAGCTGCGCGCCAGCAACGGCACCTGTGAGCGCAACGTTTTCCGCGCGATGGGGCTCGACTACCGCTACTTGGACGCCGGTAACGATGTGTTGGCCCTCGTCGATGCGTTGCAGGAACTGCGCAATATCGATCATCCCATCGTGCTGCACGTCTCCACCGCCAAGGGCAAGGGCTTTGAGCCAGCCCAAAACGACCCCGAGCGCTGGCACCACGTGGGTCCGTTTGACATGGCGACCGGGCGCAAGCTTTGCCCGGGCCATCCGAGCGAGCCTGCGCCGCGCACCTATGCCGACATTACGGGCGAGGCGCTCAGCGCCGCCATCGAGCGCGATCCGCAGGTCGTGGGCATCACGGCCGCCACGCCCTACATCATGGGCTTTACACCCGAGCTTCGCGCTGCCGCCGGCAAACAGTTCGTCGATGTGGGCATTGCCGAGGAGCACGCCGTGACCTTTGCCACCGCGCTTGCGCGCTCGGGCGCCAAGCCAGTCTTTGGTGTGTACGGCACGTTTTTGCAGCGCGCCTACGACGAGCTGTGGCACGACCTGTGCCTCAACGATGCCCCCGCAACCATCTTGGTATTTGGCGCGTCGATCTTTGGCACCACATCCGAGACGCACCTCTCGTTCTTCGATATTTCCATGCTGGGCGCTCTTCCCAACATGCGCTACCTAGCGCCGGCCTGCATGGAGGAATATCTGTCCATGCTGAGCTGGTCGCTCGACCATCGCGAGCATCCCGTGGCGATCCGCGTACCGGGCATCGGCCTGGTGAGCCGTCCCGACCTTGCGCCCGCCGAAGACACCGACTACAGCGCCGTTCGCTACAACGTGGTGCGCCAGGGTCGCGACGTTGCCGTGCTCGCACTTGGCGATTTCTTTGAGCTGGGCGAGCGCGTGGCAAACCGTCTGACTGCCGAGTACGGCATCGAGGCCACGCTCGTCAACCCGCGCTTTGCAACCGAGCTCGACCGCGAGTTCCTCGACAGTCTTGCCGCCGAGCATCGCGTTGTCGTCACCCTCGAGGACGGCATCTTGGACGGCGGCTGGGGCGAGCGCGTAGCCTGTTACCTGGCATGCACGCCGTTGCGCACGCGCACCTTCGGCATCGCCAAGGGCTTCCCCGACCGCTACGACCCCAACGAACTGCTCGCTCAAAACGGCATGACGGTCGAGAATATGGCCGCCGAAGCCGTGAGACTACTCAACAAGTAAGAAAACCTCCGCAAGGGAAGCACCCCTGCGGAGGTTTTTGTTTTCACGACGCGATTATCTCAATCTGTAACATCTAGGGCCCGAATTTCCGTCTAACTGTTACAGATCTAGATAAGACGTCGTAGTCCCTGACCTTTGTCTCAATCTGTAACAGATAGAGACCTTTTGGCCGTCCAGATGTTACAGATTGAGACATTCGAATTCCCCTGAAGAGAAAATCTCGATCTGTAACAGTTACTCGGCAAAAATGGCTGCAGATGTTACAGATTGAGACAAAGCAGCGAGACAGGCCACCACATCTGCAAGAACCACCACAAAGGCGCCTGTCCCTTTTTGGTAGGTAGAATAACCCATAAGACAAGTATGTTTCTGAGTTATTTCGTGTTGACCCATTTGAGCGCGATAGGGTATAACTCTACTCAACCGCTAGGGATTTTATTGAGAAAGGTGTTCTACCATGAGCAAGAACCTCTCCCAGCAGGTCGTTCTCGACCGCCGCGGCTTCGTTGCCGCCACCTTCGCAACCGTCGCCGGCCTTGGTCTTGCCGGCTGCTCCGACACCAGCGCCGAGGCCGACAAGGGTTCCGCCGCCGGTTCCTCCAAGAGCTCCGAGGATACCGAGGCTTCCACCACGCTCGACGCTAAGGCATTCGACAAGCTCGTCGACAACGGCCCCAAGGCCGATGACGACGCCATCGCCGCCAGCACCTGGGCCACGGCCGTCAAGGACGCCGGCGTCTTTAAGATCGGTGGCGTTCAGACCTCAACGCTCTTCTCCCTCCTCAACGAGAAAGACGACCAGACCCGCGGCTTCGATGCCGGTATCGCACAGCTCCTGTCCAACTACATCCTGGGCGAGAACAGGGTCGAGATCACCCAGGTGACCTCGGACACGCGCGAGTCCGTCCTGCAGAACGGCCAAGTCGACGCCGTCTTTGCCACCTACACCATCACTGACGAGCGCAAGAAGCTCGTCTCCTTTGCCGGTCCCTACTACTACACCCAGCAGGCTATCCTGGTGCTCGCCGATAACGACGACATCAAGAGCGTCGACGACCTGGCCGACAAGAACGTCGCCGTCCAGTCCGGCTCCAACGGCCCCGCCATCCTGGAGGAGCTCGCTCCCAAGGCCAGCCAGCAGGAGTTCAAGACCGACGAGGAGGCCCGCCAGGCACTCCAGCAGGGCCGCGTCGATGCCTACGTCATCGATAACAACATGCAGCAGAGCGCCCTGGTCCGCGAGCCTGGTAAGTACAAGATCGCCGGCAAGCCCTTCGGCAGCAAGGAGCCCTATGGCATCGGCCTGCCGCTCGATTCCGACGGCGTCGCCTTTGTCAACGACTTCCTTAAGAAGATCGAGGACGACGGCACCTGGACCAAGCTGTGGCAGATCTGCATCGGCGACCGTACGGGCGACACCAATGTTCCCGAGCTGCCCGAGATCGGCGCCTAGGCAGCGAGCCTGGTAACGGCCGCAACGAAACCATACGGAAACGCATGATGCGCTTTATTGCGGTAAACTGTTTCCTCACTGAGTTGTCGGGGCTTCCGTACACACGGGAGCCCCTTTCCTTATCGGCGGGAGGTCCGCATGAGTCTCTCCGAACTCTGGTCGCTCTATGGCCAGAACTATATCGACGCGCTGCTAGCAACCTGGGGCATGACGCTTGAGTCGTTTGCCATCGCCATGGTACTGGCCGTCGCCGTCACCGTGATGCGCGTGTCGCCGCTCAAGCCACTGCGCGTCTTTGGAGACCTGTATGTCCAGGTCTTCCGTAACATCCCCGGCATCGCGCTGCTCATCATCGTCGTCTATGCGCTGCCGCCGCTCAAGGTCGTCCTGCCCTACCGCACCTGCGTTATCGTCGCCACGGTCCTTTTGGGCTCGGCCTTTGGCTCCGAGAACTTTATGAGTGGCATCAACACCGTCGGCGTCGGCCAGGTGGAAGCCGCCCGCTCGCTCGGCATGAGCTTTAACCGTATCCTCGCCAAGATCGTGATTCCGCAGGCGCTGCGCTCGAGCGTGCTGCCCATGACCAACCTCTTTATCGCCGTCATGCTCACCACTGCGCTCGGCAGCCAGGTGCCGCTTAAACCGCAGGAGCTCACCGGCGTGGTGAGCTACATCAACACGCGCTCACTTGGCGGCGTCGCCGCGTTCTTTATCTCGGCGCTCGGCTACCTGGGCACGGCCTTTGTGGTGAGCCACATTGGCAACTACATCGATAAGAAGGTGAGGATCCTCCGATGAGCAAGCACTCCTCCCCTGCGCTTACCATGCGCGATGCGCTCTACGAGGCTCCCGGCCCCAAGATGCGCGCCAAGATTCGCATCGGCACCGCCATCTCACTCGTCGCCGTCGCCGCGCTCGTCGCCCTGGCACTGCAGCGCTTTTATGTGACCGGCCAGCTTTCGGTCCACTATTGGTATTTCTTTACGCACCTCACCACCTGGAAGTTCTTGCTTGCCGGCTTTGAGGGCACCGTTAAAGTCGCACTCACCGCTGGCGCCATCGCGCTGGTGCTGGGCTTAGCCCTTATGCTCGGCCGCACCAGCGACATTAAGCCGCTGCAGCTGGTCTGCCGCGTGCTTACCGACTTCTTCCGCGGTGTGCCGAGCCTGCTGTTTATCTACTTCTTCTTTTTGGTGCTGCCCCAGTACAAGATCTCGCTGCCGTCGTTTTGGATGCTCACGTTGCCTGTCGCGCTCGCTGCAGCCGGTGTGTTGGCCGAGATTTTCCGAGCCGGCGTCAACGCCGTGCCGCGCGGTCAGGTCGAGGCAGCCCAGGCGCTCGGTCTCTCCAAGGCCAAAATCACCTTTAAAATCGTGTTGCCGCAGGCTATTCGGTTTATCATTCCGTCGTTGATTTCGCAGCTCGTGGTCGTAGTCAAAGACACCACCGTCGCCTATGTAGTGAGCTATCCCGACCTCATGCAAAACGCCCGCGTGCTCATTACCAACTACGACGCCCTCGTGTCGGTCTACCTGGTGATCGCAGTCATCTACATCCTCATCAACGTCGCGATCAACAAGGCCGCTGTCTATGTTTCGCACAAGACCGGCGCGACCATCATCCGCTAACGCTTTACCATTTCGAGTCATAAGGAGCCGAGCACCATGGCACAGAGCACCTCTTCCACCGGCAATCAGCCGCTGATCGAGCTCAGACACGTCGATAAGCACTATGGCGATCTGCACGTCCTCAACGACATCAATCTCTCGGTCGACCGCGGCGAGGTCGTCGTTGTGATCGGCCCCTCGGGCTCGGGCAAGTCGACCATGTGCCGCACCATCAACCGCCTGGAAACCATCGACTCGGGCGAGATTCTCATCGAGGGCGAGCCCCTGCCGCAGGAAGGCAAGGATCTTGCCCGCATGCGTGCCGAGCTGGGCATGGTGTTCCAACAGTTCAACCTGTTTGCACATATGACCGTACTGCAGAACGTCATGCTGGGGCCGGTCGACGTGCTGGGCGTGTCCAAGGAAGAGGCTCGTGAGCGCGCCATGGACCTGCTGAGCCGCGTGGGCGTGGCCGAGCAGGCCGATAAAGTGCCCGCACAGCTCTCGGGCGGCCAGCAGCAGCGCGTGGCCATCGCCCGCTCGCTTGCCATGCAACCCAAGGCCATGCTCTTTGACGAGCCCACGAGCGCCCTCGATCCCGAAATGATCAACGAGGTGCTCGAGGTCATGGTCCGTCTGGCCCAGCAGGGCATGACGATGATCGTCATCACGCACGAGATGAACTTCGCCCGCCGCGTGGCCGATCGCGTCGTGTTTATGGCCGACGGCCAGATCGTGGAAACCGGCGCGCCCGACGAGTTCTTCGACCATCCCCAGACCAAGCGCGCCCAGGACTTCCTCAACTCCATCAAGGGCCACTAACCCAATTACCGCGCCCGCTCGTCATGTTCATCTGAATTCGAAAGTTATACCTATGATCGGAACCCGTACTTCATCGTCCTACACCCCGCACGTCGACGTCGCCCCCGCCGACCGCCCACTCATCCTCGTCGCACCGCGCTGGGAAGAGGCAGAGCCGTTTTTAACCGAGATGCTCTCCCCCAACGAGGAAATCGCAAGTGTCTTTGTCGATGCTATCCTTGCCGCTGGCGGCCTGCCGCTGCAGATGTCCATCACCGAGGACATTGAGGTCATCCGTCATTACGTCGATATCGCCGACGGCATCGCCATTCCCGGCGGTCCCGATGTTAATCCCAAACGCTGGGGCGATGATCGACCCTACGACCCCACCCTCTGCTGCGAGATCCGCGATAGCTTTGAGTTTAAGCTGGTCGGCGAGGTGCTTCGCGCCAAGAAGCCGCTCTTTACCACCTGCCGCGGCACGCAGCTGCTCAATGTCGCCACTGGCGGCACCCTGTGCATGGACGTGCCGAGCCTGGGCGCTCGCGAGGGCCGCACGCAGTGGCGCCACACCCACGTGCTCAACGACCCCGTGCATCCCGTCGAGGTCGTGCCGGGCTCGTTGCTCGACCGCGCGGTTGGCGGCGCCAAGCTTATCCAGACCAACTCCGCACACCACTGCTGCGTCGATCGTCTGGGTAAAAGTACGCGCTTAGTCGCCAAGGCAACCGACGGCGTTCCTGAGTGCATCGAGGTCGAAGGCCAGCCATTCTGTCTAGGCGTGCAATGGCACCCTGAGTACACGTGGAAGACGCTCGAGACCGACTTTAACCTGTGGAAGTCGTTTGTCGAGGCAGCAGCCAAGGTCAAGCAGGCCCGCTAGCACGCGAACCACAAAACAGATAAGGGCGCCCCGCCGGCCACATGGTCCGGCGGGGCGCCCTTTTACCTATATGTGGCCGGCAAGCAGCCCAAGGCCCGCAAGCTCTTATTCGGCCGCCTCGCGCAGGGCCGACAACGTGGCCGCATATTGCTGCTGCAACGCATGCATTCCCTCGCGAGCGCCGTCAACGGCATCGGCGCCGCGCAGCGCCTCGGTCACCACGACCGCCGGCTCGTACAGATTATCGAATCCCAGGTTCTGGCTCACGCCCTTGAGCGTGTGCGCTGCCATAAACGCACCTTCGGCGTCTCCCGCCGCCATGGCGGCCTCCAGCTTGTTCATGCTCTCGTCATCCAAAAACTTGAGAGCAAAGCGGGCAAGCATTTCCTCGCCCATCAGCCGAGCGCACGCGTCATCATAATTAGCGCCGATCTTCTCATACGCCTCACGCATGGAAATCATGGATTAAAACTCCTTTGGTCAAACTAAATCGTGGGAAACGCGACAACGTCGGCGGGGCGCGCCAACGTCTCGGCGATACGGTCTTGTACCTCGAGCAGGCAGTCGAGCAACAGCGGGTTAAAGGTGCCGCACTTACCGTCCAGAATCATCTGGATAGCCTCCTTGTGCGGGATAGCATCCTTGTACACACGCACGCTCGTCAGCGCATCGTACACGTCAGCCACCGAAACCACCTGTGCGGCGATGGGAATCTGGTTGCCCTTAAGGCCATCGGGATAACCCTTGCCGTCCCAGCGCTCGTGGTGCCAACGCGCAATCTGGTACGCATATTCCATAAGCGCATTGCCAACGTGATGGCGACCCAGCTCAAGCAACATGTCGGCGCCGATCGTGGTATGCGTCTTCATAATCTCGAACTCCTCGGGCGTAAGGCGCCCGGGTTTGTTGAGGATCGCATCGTCAATCGCCATCTTGCCAATATCGTGCAGCGCCGAAGCCAGGGCAATCGTGGAGCGCTCCTCGTTGTCGAGGGAGATAGTGTCGCTACGCTGGACCAGACAGTCAAGCAGCAGCTCGGTCAGCTTTTCGATATTCGTAACGTGCCTGCCGCTCTCGCCGTTGCGAAGCTCCATGACGCCGGCCATGATGTCAATGAGCATGCGACTGTTCTTGACGCGCTCGTTGTACTGCTGGGACAGCAGGCTCGTCAGGCGGCGCTGTTTGGCGTATAGGCGGATGGTGTTGCTTACACGGCGGCGCACGACACGGGAGTCAAACGCACGGTTGATATAGTCCGAGGCGCCCAGCTCGTACGCGCGCAGAACCATATCATCGGAATCTTCGCTCGAAATCATGATGAAAGGCAGATTGTCGATACCCGATCGGCGAGACAGATCGGCCAACACCTCAAAGCCGCTTATGCCCGGCATGACAATATCCAGCAGCACGAGCGACAACTCATCGCCATAGCGGTCGACCATGTCGAGCGCCGTACGACCGTTGTCGGCCTCGAGGATGCAATACTCGTCCTTGAGCATCTCGTTGAGAATGGCTCGGTTCATCTCGGAGTCATCGACAATAAGCACCAAAGGCTTTTCGCTTTGGAAGGCTTCGATGGAATCGGCATCGGTCACGACCGTACCGGCTTTTGCCTTAGCGCGGCTCAATAACTGGACAGCGCGGCCAACGCCCTCATCGACCGTCTCGCCATGAATGCGAACGCCACCAACACATGCCGTCAAGCTCACGTACTCATGGCCCGGAACAATCGTGGCATGAACGGCATCGGACACCTGATGCAGGCGACGGGTGAAATCATCGGAAGGAATATTGGGCATGACGACCACAAACTTGTCGCAGCCATAGCGTACGAGCTCGTCAGTCGAACGAATTCCGCTGCGTATGGCTGTCGCCACAGCACCGAGCGCAAGGTCGCCGGCATGACGGCCACACGTATCGTTGAAGACCTTAAAATCATCAAGGTCGATCACCGCCACGCCAGCCTTCATGCGAGCGCTACGGAGCTTTTCTTCGTAATATCGGCGATTGCGCACGCTCGTCAGCACATCGGTGTAGACAAGGTCCTCTTCTGCAGCCTCCCGCTCATCAATCGGACGCACCATCAGCAGGACGTGAGGCTCGCCCTCGACCTTTAGAGGGCGTAGGCGAGCGCGGTACTCAACACCATCGTTGAGCAGTTGCTCCGACACCTCATCGGAGTCTGCCAAAGCCTCAAGACTCGACTGACGCAGACAAGGGCAGCGATCGCCGGCGAGCAGGCAGTTAGGCTCGCTCTTAATCTGATCGGCCGACAGCAAACGTACCACGGGGTAGGTCTTCGCGACGCGGGCGACCTCAGCGGCAGCCTCCTCGTCGGTTAGATTGACCTCGTGATTATTGAGCATATGGGGCCCTTTCTATCGTTATGCACGGCAACGGTGCATATCAATTGGTACAAGGGTAACATCTAACAGCTGAAGGCAAACGCGCGATTATCGTTACATTTTTATGACCTGGCAAGCGGCGGTAATGGAGCCGCGGGCGCGCGGTTATGGACGCATTCGTTAACAATGACGAAACGCTAACAACCCCTCTCCCCGCAGGTCATCGAGCGTGCTAACGCTCCAAGACATCGCGAACGGCATTTGCCGCCGTAACGGGGCGATCGCGCAGACCGTTATGCGCGCCCGGGATCGTCACGAGGGGGCAATCGAGATATTCGGCAGCCGCTCGCGTGCCAGCCTCGCGGGGCGTATCGACCGAAAGCTCGCCGAGAAGCACAGCCGACACCGCCTTTGACGCGCGGGCGCGCTCCCAGTCGGGAGCATATGTCATATTTGTTCCGTATTCATTGGCCATAAAGCAACGACCATTGCGCAGGGCATGTTTGGCTTCCGCTTCGGTCGTCCCAGGAGCCTCGGGGTCCAAGTCGCCGAGGGCTCCCAAGAAAAGCCGGAGCGCCCTTGAAACCTTTCCAGCCGCAATCATATCGAGCAAAACCGGAGCTGCGCCCATACCGACGCCTTCGGCCGACACAGCCGGCTCATGCAGAATCGCACGGGCGACGAGATGGGGTTCGGTGCGAAGAAGCTCCAGCGCCACCAACGTACCGGCGCTATGCGCAAGCACATTTGCCGGAGCGCCGACGTGTTCGATCACGGCTTGCAGGTCGGCGGCCTGAGCGGCAAGATCATAGCTGCCGTCTGCCGCATCGCTGCTGCCACCGCAGCCGCGGCGGTCGTAGGCAATTACGCGGTAGTTGCGGCTGAGCTCACAAGCGATACCGTCGAAAAATGTGCCGTCGACACAAGCGCCGTGCACGCACACCAAGGCAGGAGCATCAGGCGACACATCCGGGCCGGCATATTCGCGACAGGCAATCGTGGTGCCCGCATTCTCGACCGTAAAATCCATGTTGTGCCCCCATCATCAACGCCCATCCAGTTGCACGTCAGTACGGTTGGATGGGCCCGCATTGCCTTGCGCCTTGTTAACAGATTAACTGTACCCGACCCGAGGCTTTTCATGGCACCGCATAATGAGCGACGTGAAAAAACGAAACTTGTAAAGCAAGGGCCCGCACCTTGCTTTGGAGCCGATGCTATGCTTAGGCACAATTGTCTTGAGGAGCATATGCCTATGTCTACGTTTTTGAATGCCAGCCCCATCTTTGGGCCCGTTCGCAGCCGTCGTCTTGGTCTCTCGCTCGGCGTCAACATGATGCCGGCCAGCGGCAAAATCTGCACGTTCGACTGCATTTACTGCGAAAACGGCCTCAACGCCAAGCGTCCCTGCCATGAGCGGTACAACACAGCTGCCATGGTACTCGACGCGCTCGAGGCAAAGCTGCGCGATATGGCAGCCGAGGGCGAGCTCCCCGATGTGATCACCTTCGCAGGCAACGGCGAGCCCACCGCCGCACCGGAGTTTCCGCAGGCCATCGCCGGTGCCGTCGCGCTTCGCGACCAGCTGGCCCCAAACTCCAAGATTGCCGTGCTCTCCAACGGCACGCGCGCCGACCGCCCCGAGGTACACAATGCGCTCATGATGGTCGACGACAACATTCTTAAGCTCGATACCGTCGACCCGGCATTTATCCAGCTGCTCGACCAGCCTGTTGGCCCCTACGACGTCGAGCACCAGATTGAGACGTTCGCAAGCTTTGACGGTCACGTTATTATCCAGACGATCTTTTTGACCGGCGAGTATCAAGGCAAGCCCATTGACAACACCGGCGAGGAGTACGTTGCCCCCTGGCTCGCGGCGCTTGAGCGCATTCGCCCACAAGAAGCGACCATCTACACGGTAGCGCGCGAGACACCGGTCGCCGGCCTTGCCAAGGCAGCACCCGAGGTGCTCGACACGATCGCTGCACGCGTGCGCGCCCTCGGCATCCCCTGCCAGGTGAGCTACTAGCAAAACCGCGCAGCAGCCAGTGTCCGCCCTCCTGCTCCATCAGTTGCGGTGATATAGTTCCTGTTTATGCTGTTAAACCGCTTAAATCGGAACTATATCACCGCAACTTATATGGACGCGTGGGTGGGCTATACTAGCTGCGGATGAAAGGAAGTTAGCCATGTATGACAAAGGACCCGTTCCTGGCCGCAACGACGCTTGCTGGTGCGGCAGCGGCAAGAAATACAAGAAATGCCATAGCGCCTTTGATGAGCGCCTCGAGCGCTTGTGGGAAGAGGGCTGGGAGGTTCTGCCCCGCACGCTCTACAAGACGCCCGCCGACATCGAGGGCATCAAGCGCTCTGCCGCCATCAACGTGGGCGTGCTTGACTACGTAGGCGAGCACATCGCCGCGGGCATGACCACCAACCAGATCGACCAGATGATCTACGACTACACCGTCGAGCACGGTGGCACGCCGGCCGATCTCAACTACGAGGGCTATCCCAAGAGCGTGTGCACCTCAATCAACGACGTGGTCTGTCACGGTATCCCCTGCGATACGGACGTGCTGCACGAAGGCGACATCATCAACGTGGATTGCTCCACGATCTTGGACGGCTACTTTAGCGACTCGAGCCGCATGTTCTGCATCGGCGAGGTCTCTGCCGAGCGCCAACGCCTGGTCGACGCCACCCGCGCCAGCGTGGAGGCGGGTCTGGCGGCCGTCAAGCCATGGCTACCGCTGTCCGTTATGGCCGAAGCCGTGCAAAAGACCGTCGAGGACGCCGGCTTTAGCGTGGTGCGCGAGTACGGCGGACACGGCATTGGCAAGGAGTTCCACGAGGACCCGTTTGTGGGCTTTACCACCGAGGCACCCGATGTGGACACCATCATGGCCCCGGGCATGGTCTTTACCATCGAGCCCATGGTCAATGCCGGAGCGCCCGACATCAAGATTAGCAAGGGTGACGGTTGGTGTGTGCGCACCAAGGACGGCAGCGATTCGGCCCAGTGCGAGGTACAGCTCGTGGTGACCGAGGATGGTTACGAGCTGCTGAGCTGGTAGCTGTAGATATGCCGGGCTACGCGATGGATATGCTAACCATCGCGTAGCCCGGCGTTTTTATAGCGTTTTGCCTGATAAAACCTGCCAAAATAAACCTGTCCCTTTTTGGCAGGTCGAGCGGAGAGGACTGCTTGTGAACATCCTGGTTTTGTTGCCCGTCAACGACCGCCATCGCGCGATCCTCGAGTCGAGCGCTCCGGGCGAGGACTTTATCTACACGAGTTCCGACGCCATCACGCGTGAACAGGTCGCCAACGCCGACGTAATTCTGGGCAACATCGACCCTGCTCTGCTTACCGCATGCGAGCACCTCCAGCTACTGCAACTGCAGACCGCGGGCTATGACGATTACTTGGCCGCCGGCACCGTGCCAGCCGACGCTAAGCTCTCCTGCTCGGTGGGCGCCTACGGCCAGGCCGTGAGCGAGCACATGTTTGCCATGGTGCTGTCTATGATGAAGCGCCTGCCCGGCTACCAGGACCTGCAGCGCGAACATCGCTGGGAGGATTTGGGGCCGGTCACCTCGCTCAAAAACGCCAATGTGCTGGTGCTGGGCGCGGGCGATATCGGTGGCCACTTCGCCACGCTCTGCCGCAACATGGGTGCGCACGTCCGCGGCATCAAGCGCCATCCGCTCGTCTACCCCATTGTGTTTGAGGACATGGACAGCATGGGCGCCCTGCCCGAGCGTCTGGCCGAGGCTGACATCGTCGCATCCTTTATGCCCAGCACACCCGAGACCCGCGGCCTGGCGAACGCCGAGTTCTTCGCCGCGATGAAACCGGGCGCCTTCTTTGCCAACGGCGGCCGCGGCGATCTTGTGGTCGCCGACGACTTGGTTGTCGCTCTGGAGTCGGGACATCTCGCCGGTGCCGCGGTCGACGTCACCGACCCCGAGCCGCTGCCTGAGACAAGCCCGCTGTGGGATGCGCCCAACATGCTCATCACGCCGCACGTCTCCGGTTGGTTCCATCTGGCCGCCACGCTCAACAACGTGGTCGACATCGCCGCGGAAAATCTTCGCCATCTGCAAGCCGGCGAAACCCTGCGCTGCTGGATCGATCATTAAGAATTACGCCGTTTTACAAACGGCGTAATGAGCCGACGCTGCGAGCCCGCCGTTTGGCCAATCTGCCGTTCAATTTTAAAGGCGCGACCAGAAGGTCAGCGCCTTTTCATTTCACGGCACCTTGGCTCAAACGGCGGGCTCTCGCTGACTTTTATTCGACCTGCGGGATCTGACTAGCGCAGGCTCTGCCTATGAAGTCCTAGCAGTTCCGTCTTGTCGTTGGCGTTGAAGCATTTGCCCAGATAAAACCTGCCAAAATTGTCATCTCATCTTGGTCGATTTTAGAGCTCCACGCTTTCGGCGCCGTTGATGGTTAGGTTTCGCTCGTAGAAGGCCGTGAGGGCGCGGATGGCACACATCACGTCGCGCACGCCGCCGGTCTCGTAGCTCGAGTGCATGGCAAGCTGCGGCAGGCCCACGTCAACGGCATGCATGCTCGCCTGCATGTTCGACAGGTTGCCCAGGGTCGAACCGCCCGCCATATCGCTCTTGTTGGCGAAGGCCTGCGTGGGCACGTCGGCGTCATCGCAGATGGCTTGGAACACCGCGCGGCTAAAGGCATCGGTGCAGTAGTGCTGGTTGGCGGCTTCCTTGATGACAATACCGCCGTTGAGTACGACCTGGTTGCGGGCATCGCACTTCTCGGCATGGTTGGGGTGCACAGCATGCGCGTTGTCGCAGCTCACAAGCATCGAGGCGGCAAGCGCGCGATGGTACGACTCGTCATCGAAGCCCAGCGACCCGTTGATGCGTCGCAACGCGTCGGCCAAGAAGGTCGACATGGCGCCCTGCTTGGTCTCGGAGCCAACCTCCTCGTTATCAAAGCAGCAAAAGACCGAGACGTCGTGCGCGTTCTCGGTGCCCAAAAATGCCTGTAGCGAGGTATAGGCGCAAGCCAGGTCATCAAGCTTGGGCGTCGAGATAAACTCGTCGGCCCAGCCCCAAATGCGCGCATCCTGGCGGTTGACCAGGAACAAATCGCGGCCCAGAATTTGCTCGGGCTCAACGTCCAGCTCTTCGGCAATCAGGGCATCAAAATCTCCCTGCTTGAGTTCGCCGGCGCTGATGAGCGGGCACAGGTCGACGGCTCGGTTGGGAGCAAAGCTCTCGTTAACGCCACGGTTCATGTGGATGGCAAGGCTCGGGATGATGGCGACTTCGCGCTCGGTAGCGAGCAAACGACTCTCGATACGGTCGCCCTCGCGTACCAGCACGCGGCCCGCGAGTGCCAGCGGACGGTCGAACCAGGTGTAGTCGATCATGCCGCCGTAGGCCTCGGTGTTCAGGCGCAGCGTCTCGCCCGCGCCGTCGAGCTCGGGCACGGCCTTAACCTTAAACGTCGGCGAGTCGCTGTGCGACGCCGTCAGCTGAAAATGGTAGTCGCCGGCAACGCCGTCCTCGCCCCACGTAGCAGCCAGGTCCTCGCCCACCTTAAAGGCGATAACGCTCGAGGTGTTGCGCTGCGTGTAATAACGCCCGCCCGGCTCGATGTCCCACGCCGCGTTCTCGGACAGGTAGGTAAAGCCCGCCTCGTCGAGCTCGGCCATAATGGTCGCCGCCGTATGGAACATGCTGGGGCATGCCTCGATAAAGTCGATAAGGTCGTTGGCGGCCTCGATATCATCGGCCGTCACATGCGCGCGCTCGGGCGTTTCCTGATCCGTCATGCTCTCCCCTTTCGCTGGGTTGATGGTCCCTTCCAGCATACCCCGCCGCGCCAGCGCTGCACTCTTCATTCCGTGTTTAATCCCGCACCGCTCACCAAGTTGAGCCATCATGCCCGTGCACCTTTTGCGACAATTACGCTAACAGGACGAGAGGAGCCGCCATGAAGCCACGTAACATTGCCATCGCCTGCGGTGTCGCGGGAGTCGCCGTCGGCCTTGCCGCTGCCACCGGTATCGTTTATCACAAGCAAATCAAGTCCGCCGCGTCGCTCAAGCGCTTGACCGGCTACGCGGATGGCTATGACCTGTACGCAATCGACATCGCCTACGACTACGATCTTGATCGCATCATCGCCGCTGGCGTGCGCGACGACCAGGCCTACATCGATGCCGTGGTGGCGCAGGTGCTGCCCGGTGTGCCGGTACATGTCCAGGCGCCCCAGTTTGCCTGCAGCGCTTTTGTCGCCGTAGATGCCGAAGGCCGCGTGCGCACCGGTCGCAATTACGACTTTAAGGACGACACCTCGGCGCTGCTGGTGCGCAATCACCCACGAGGCGGCTATACCTCCATCGGGTTTGCTGCCCTTAACAACCTGGGCGATAACACTCCGTTTGACTCCGTCGGCGGACGCGCCGCCGCACTCATGGGCCCGTTTGCCCAGCTCGACGGTGTTAACGAATGCGGCGTGTCCATTGCCGTACTCACTCTGGATTCCAAGCCCTGTGACCAGGACACGCAACGCCCCGTCATCAATACCTCGCTCGCCATCCGTCTGGTGCTCGACCGTGCCGCCACCACGCAAGAAGCTGTCGACCTGCTTTCCGCCCACGACATGCACGCCATGGCAGGACGCGATTACCACTTCTTTATCAACGACGCCGCCGGTGACGCGCGCGTAGTAGAGTGGGACCCGCGCGATCCGGACCGCGCTTTCAAAGCGACTCCTGTACGCCAGGTTACGAACTTCTACGCCTGCTATGGCGACGAAGTGCTACCCAACCAAAAGAATGGCGAGCTGGGCCATGGTAAAGAGCGCGCCGTTGCAATCGCCGATGTCCTTGATACCCATGTCGGTGCCCAGGACGAAACGATTGTCTGGGAAGCCCTGCGTGCCGCAGCGCAAGAGCCCAATCCGGAAGACATCACCAGCAATACGCAATGGTCGGTCGTCTTTGACAATACCGAACCCGCCGCCGCCATTACGCTGCGCCGCCACTGGGGCGACGTCGACGCCTTCGCACTGTAAGGAGCCAGGCCCGTCGACCTTACGTTCCCTGACGTTGCTTACATTTCCATACGCTTGAGCTAACACGTTTACCCCCGTATCAACAGTGTGCGGGGGTAAACTTATGCGCATGTTATAACTTGCCCGGAAGGATTCATCATGCTCAGGATCGGTCTTCTTACCAGTGGCGGCGACTGCCAGGCGCTCAACGCCACCATGCGCGGCATCGTCAAAACGCTTATGACCAATAGCGAAGAGCCTATCGAGATTTATGGCTTTGAGGACGGCTATCAGGGCCTTATCTACAGCAGGTTCCGCGTCATGACGCCCGCCGATTTTAGCGGCATCCTCACCCGCGGCGGCACCATCCTGGGCACGAGCCGCACACCGTTCAAGCGTCTGGATACCCCCGAGGCCGATGGTGTCGAGAAGGTGCCGGCGATGGTCCACACCTATCATAAGCTGCAGCTCGACTGCCTGTTTATGCTGGGCGGTAACGGCTCCACCAAGACCGCCAACCGCCTGCGCGAAGAGGGCCTCAACGTTATCGCGCTGCCCAAGACCATCGATAACGACACCTGGGGCACCGAGCTGACGTTTGGCTTTACGAGCGCCATCGACGTCGCCACCAAGTGCATCGACGACATCCACACTACCGCCTCGAGTCACGGCCGCGTGTTTGTTATCGAGATCATGGGCCACAAGGTTGGCTGGATCCCGCTGTACGCCGGCGTCGCGGGCGGCGCGGATGTCATCTTGATTCCCGAGATTCCCTACGACATGGACCAGGTCATCAAGACCATTGAGCATCGCATGGAAACCGGCAGCCGCTTTACCATCGTGGCCGTCGCCGAGGGCGCTATCTCCAAGGAGGACGCGGCGCTGTCCAAGAAGGAGTACAAGAAGAAGCTCGCCGAGCGCACGAGCCCGTCGATTGTCTACGACATCGCCAAGGAGATTGAGGCCAAGACCGGTCGCGAGACCCGCGTCGCCATCCCCGGTCACACGCAGCGCGGCGGCCAGCCCGACGCCCAGGACCGCATCTTTGCGACCCAGTGCGGCGTCGAGGCCGCGCTTGGCTGCCTGCGCGGAGAGTTTGGCTACATGATTGCCCTGCGCGACGGCAAGATGTGCCACATGCCGCTCGAGGATGTCGCCGGCAAGCTCAAGTATGTCGACCCCCAGAGCGATCTGGTGCGTGAGGCCAAGGCGTTGGGCATCAGCTTCGGCGACGAATAGCCTCGGCCGAAATTCATCCCATCGGACCCTCCGACCCCGCCCGACGTATTTCGATTTGGCTCCTCCCTTGACTCCGTCAAAGGTCGCCAATCGAAATCGTCGGGCGGGGTCGGAGGGCCCTGCGTTTACATACTCGCCGAGGTTATTCGTCTTCTTGTTGCGGGTTCCTGGTCTGAAATTAAATTGCGGTGGAATAGTTCCTGCTTAGCCCGCAAATGGCTGAATCTAGGAACTATTCCACCGCAACTTACTGAGTGGGGGCTCTTAGCTGCTACTTGCACTGACATTTGTCCTGAAATGGCTGGTCGTTAGGGGTTGCTACCGGTAGTTGCGGTAGGGTTGGGGCAGATTCTAACTAGAAATGGTGGTCGCTACCGGTTGTTCTCGGCATACTCGGCTCATTCGATTACGGTCACCATATGAAAGGAACTGTCATGGATCTTGCGATGGCGCAGCGGCTCGTTAATCGCCGCAAGGCTGCCGGGCTTTCTCAGGAGGCGCTTGCCGCCCAGCTGGGCGTAAGTCGTCAGGCTGTCAGTAAATGGGAGCGCAGCGAATCCTCGCCCGATACCGATAACCTTATTGCGCTCGCCGCGCTGTATGGCGTGTCGCTGGATGAGCTGTTGTATGGAGAGGCGGTGGATAGCACTGACGACTCGCAGGCTGATGATGGGGCACAGGACAGCGACGCCGGCGCCAAAGCTTCAGATAAGGCTGAAGAGGCTGAGGCTTCTACTGAGCACGCTGGTTACAGCGATAAGCCACTTGTCGATATTTCCCTCGCGCGCGGCATCCACGTTATTGATCCCAACAAAGGCGAAGAGGTCCATGTGGCGCCGGGCGGATTGCATATCGATACGCTTGAGGACGATGGACATAGCGTGCATACCAATGATGACGGCACCGTCACCATCGACGGCGAGACGTTTTCCAGCTGGAAGGAAGCACACGACAAGCTCGACCATCATGGCAAGCATTTCCGCACCAAGATTGGACGCGCTTGGAACAAGTTCCCCTTTCCCGCGCTTGTCGCCCTCGCCTATCTGGTGCTCGGCATTATCTACGGCGCGTGGTCCATGGGGCTCTTCCTCGTCTTTTTGATTCCCATCTACTACGCGCTTGGCGACTTTATCGATCGACGCCACTTATCTAAGCTGATCGATGTCGTCTATTCAGTCGGTGCCGAGGCATGGTTCCTCTACATGTGGCTCTGCCTGGGGCAACCCCATCCCGCCTGGGTAATCCTCATCACCATCCCGGTCGTAAAAGCACTCATGCGTTGGTGCCGTAAACAATGGAAGCATCGCAAGCGAGCCTAAACCATCCCAGCCCGACAGCAGCACCCAACTAGTACTCCCCCGCCCATCCCTCCTAAGTTGCGGTGATATAGTTCCGGTTTTAGCCTTGAGAAGTCGAGTTTAGGAACTATTCCACCGCAACTTACGAATGATCGGAGCGGCTGCAGCACAAGCGTCAGCGTTCGTTTGATGGTCCGCCACGAAAAGGGCCCATCTACTACGTTTAACTCGAAGAGGCCAACCATGACCGCCTTTTCGAAAATCGACAGGCCTTCTACCTGCGGTTTTATTTTTCGTTTTCCCGGCATGGTTGAGGGTATCCAATTAAACGTAGTAGATAGGCCCGTTTTGTGGCATACAACCCATTCAAGCCCAATCTCGAAGGCTAAAGAGCGCCTCTCATCCACGCCTGCGAGCGAAAAGCAAATAGAATGAAAGGCAAATGAAAAGCCCATTTGACGAGCGGAGGACATATGCGCGACGTAGCCGAAAGCGACTGGAAGCTGTTTAAGAAAATGCTTCCTCAATGGCAAGAACGTTATATGGAAAAGCTCATCGGCCAGTACGTTGAGATACTGAATGGCGGCAGCGAAGCGTCCAGTAGATTTTGGGCACTAGAAGAGAGCCTCAATAGAGACAAGCTGTCCTCAGGCGTAATTGCAAACAACATTCGCCGCAGCACAATGCACCGCGAGATAGCCAATTTGCTTATCGACAGCGTGATCACCCTTGACGACCTTGACGGTTTTACCGAGGACATTAAGAGCTATGCGCAACACTGGATTGGCCAGTAAGAGCACCGAACGACAAACATCCCCAGCAAAACGGGGCAAACGCCGGGCCACCTAATGGTTGTCCGGCGTTTGCCCAGATAAAACCTGCCAAAATAAACCTGTCCCTTTTTGGAGCCTTCGTGAGTTCGTGTGGGTAGTCCCTACGCCTCGCGCCCCGGCAGGGCCG
>URHQ01000019.1 GCA_900547655.1 uncultured Collinsella sp. | reverse complement strand
CCGTCTCGAGCCGTGATGGCAAGATGGCGATGCCTGTCAAGGTGCTTCCGGCTGCCGAGGTCACCGGTATGGCCAAGACGTTCCGCTACCTGGTTGAGGACTATGAGCCCGACATCCTGGTAAGCGGACGTCCCCTGACCATGGCCGGTGAGCCCGGCCCTCAGGCCGAGCGCGTTGCCGCTGTGGCGCAAAAGATTGCCGACGAGCTCGATCTTCCGTTGGAGTTTGAGGACGAGCGTCTGTCCTCGCAAGAGGCCAAGCGTATCCTGCGCGAGCAGGGACTCAACGAAAAGCAGATGAGGGGCAAGATCGACATGATTGCCGCCAGCCTGTTTTTGCAGACGTGGCTCGATCGTAAAAACGAGGAGGTTTCGCATGCCTAGTGCTTCCGATCCGCGCCAGCCGAATCGTACACAGCAGCCGGCGTCGCGCCCTGCCCAGCCTGGCCAGCGTCCGGCACAACCGACGCAGCGCGCAGCTCAGCCTGCCGCGCGCCCGGCGCAGTCCTTCTCTCGTTCGGCCCAACCTGTTCAACGGACGGGTCAGCAGCCTTCTGCTCGTTCGGTTCAGCATTCGGCTTCTCACGCGGCTCAGCAGCCCACTGCTCGTACGGCCCAGCCTGCAGGCGGTACCCGCTTTAAGCAGCAGGCACCTACCCAGCGAACTCAGGCCCCTCAATCGCATTCGCATCACGCTCGCGGTTCGCATGGCGTTGCTCCGGCGACCCGCTCGAGCTACAACACGCATGCTCGTCGCGGTGCTCAAAAGAAAAGCTCCCCGGTGCCTATGATTATCGGTGGCGTTGTTGCCGTGCTTGCGCTTGTCGCGATCGTTTTCTTTGTCGTGCCAGCCGTCAAGGGCTTCTTTGGCGGTGAGGGTGCGAAAGTCGTTGCAGGCCAGCAGGTTACTATCACGATTCCCGATGGTGCCTCGGGTGACAGCATCGCTTCGATTCTCTCCGAGAATCATATCGTCGAAAATCCCAAGGATTATTATGCGGCGGTGAAAAAGCTCAACGCCGATATGTCGCTCAAGCCTGGTGATTATTCGTTCACCACACTCATGGATGCGACCAAGGTTGTTCAGCAACTCATGGAAGGCCCCAACGCGGGCTCCAATGCGCTGACTATCCCTGAGGGCCTGACGGTCGATCAAGTCGCCGACCGTGTGGCCCAGGCCTACGACAGCATCTCTAAGGAAGACTTCCTCAACCAGGCCAAGGCCTCCAACTACGTGGACGACTATAGCTTCCTTAAGGGCGCCGCCAACGACTCGCTCGAGGGTTTCTTGTTCCCCAAGACCTATTCGTTGGGTGATTCGCCGACGGCCGATGGCGTGATTCGCGCCATGCTCGATCAGTTTAAGACCGAGTACAAGTCGCTTGACTTTGCGAGCTGCGAAGCCAAGATCAAGGAACGCTTCGGTGTGGAGATGTCCGACTACGACATCGTCAACTTGGCCTCTATCGTTGAGCGCGAGGGCCTCAACGCCGACCAGCGCGCGCACGTGGCCTCGGTCTTCTACAACCGCCTTGCCGGCAAGCTCGACGGTCTGCGCTATCTCAACAGCGATGCGACCATGATGTATGTCACCGGTGGCGAGGTTACCGCCGACGACCTGCAGAGCGATAGTCCGTATAACACCTATAAGCACGAGGGTCTGCCACCCACGCCCATCTGCTCTCCGTCGCTCGAGGCACTCAAGGCCACGCTTGAGCCGACCGACTCCGATGACCTGTATTTCTACATTACGCAGGACGAGGAGTACTTCTCGCAAACCTACGAAGAGCATCAACAGTCTTGGAATTAGCATGAGGATTTTTAGCCCCAAACGATACGTTGCCTCGGTCGATCGCATCGACCTTGATACCCTGTGGGCCGACGGCAAACGCGCCATTCTGCTCGATCGCGATAACACCCTGGTGCCGCGCGACACCGAGCAGGTTCCCGCCGCGGTTTCCGCTTGGCTCGACGCCGCCCGCGCCAAAGGTTTTAAGCTGTGCATGGTGTCCAACAACTGGCATCGCGACCAGGTCATGAGCTCTGCACGCGAGCTGGGGCTCGAGGCCATCAGCCACGCCATGAAGCCGGCGCCGTTTGCCCTCAAGGCGGGTCTTAAGCGCCTCGGCGCCTCGGCCGACGAGGCGGTGCTGATCGGTGATCAGCTCTACACTGACGTGTGGGGCGGAAATTTCGCCGGCGTCGATACCATCCTGGTAAAGCCGCAGGCGACGCAGGACCTGTGGTATACGCAGATCTTCCGTATCTTTGAGCGCCGGGCCCTGCGCGACCTTCACTGCGAGGAATAGGTCTCGCTATGTCCCAGCACACCAAACACGGCTGCGACCATATCTTCTTTATCGGCTTTTTGGGCGCGGGCAAATCGACGCTCGCGCGCAACGTGGGCACCATGTTCAAGCGGCGTTTTATCGATACCGACATACTGGTCGTGCGCCGTTGCGGTAAGTCGGTAACCGAGATTTTTGAGACCGAGGGCGAGGATCGTTTTCGTGAGCTCGAGACCTCGGCGCTCCGTTCGCTCCAAAGCGAGCGCAGCCTGTTGGTTTCGTGCGGGGGCGGTATCGTCGAGACGCCGGTGAATATTGAGCTGATGCACGATATGGGTACGTGCGTTTACCTCGAGGGCGACTTCGAGGATTCGATTCGCCAGATTCGTCGGTCCGACACGCGCCCCGATTTCCGCTCTCCCGAGCATGCCGCGCGCCTGTTTGAGCATCGCCGTCCGCTGTATCGCCAGGCCGCCGACCTTACCCTTGATATTCGCAACAAGTCCTTCGAGGACGTTTCCTACCTTTGTGCCGAGATGCTTTTGGAGCGTGGGCTGCTATGATTCGCCGTCAACTGATCAATTTCCAAAACCGCAGCGTCGATGTCCGTGTCGGATTGGGCGCGTTCGAGGAGTTGTCGCGCATGTTTGCCTCGGCTGTGGGCAAGCCTAAGCGCGCGATGGTCGTTTGGAACGACGCCACATCCGAGCGTTTTGGTGAGGTCGTCGAGCATGCGCTGGTCGACGCCGGTTTTGCCGTGTCGCTGCTAGTCCTCGAGGTTTCGCCTGCTGGTGCCACGCTGGCCGATGCCGATGCGATCTTTGGCGCCCTGTCTGCCAACGGCGTTACCTGCGACGATCTGGTTGTCGCCGTTGGCAATGCCGCAACCTGCTCGGTTGTTAGCTGGTGCGCCAACCAGTGGTGTGGCCGAACCGAGTGCGCGCTGCTGCCGACGACCTTCGACGCCATGCTCGCGGTCGCGACGACCATGAAGCCGCTCGTCGCCTCGTCGGCCAATGCGCTTCCCGCCATCGCGTTCCGTCCCGAACCGGGCTTGGTCGTGTGTGACCTCGACCTTGTTCGCGAGGCGGACCCCGAGGACCTCAAGCTCGGCTATGTGGTACTTGTTGGCACCATGCTTTCGAGCAGTAAGTCCCGCTGGAATCAGTTTACTGAGACCGTCCCCGAGATTCTCGCGGGCGAGGAGGTCGCGCTCGTCAATGCCGTTCAATGGTCTCAGACTGCCCGTAAGGACGTACTGATGGCCACGAACCCGAGCGCCCGCCATGCGCTCGATTTTGGCAAGACGGGGGAGCGTACCCTGCGCGCCTGCTTGGGCGATGCGGCTTCGCAGGTCCCTGCCTATCAGCTGTTATCCGAGGGCATGCGCTTTGAGGCGCGCCTAGCACATGATGCCTGCGACTTCGATATCGATTACGTCTTTGAGGTCGATGACTGCCTGGAGGACTTTGGTATCGAGGAACTTGCCTTCGATCTGGAGCCTGCCGCATATATCGAGGAGTTCCGCAAGCAGCAGTTCGCCCGCTCGAACCGCAGCATGCTGCCGCTGCCCGCAGCGCTCGGCGCCATTCGTCTAACGAGCGTTGAGGACGAGGTTCTTGTGCGCCACGCTCATGCCTACTTGGCTTCTCGCAAAGAACTTCTCTAAGATTTATTGACATCCATCGTCTTTCGTATCATGTTGAGGGGCGGGTTTTCAATCGGTTGCGGATCGCATACGATTCCGTACGTTGATTGAGACCCGTCCCGTCTTTATAGAGACAACAAGAAAGGAATCTGCATGTCTGAGTTTGCTGCCGGTCCTGCCGGTCGTATCGAGCGTGTCCGTGCCCTGATGGTCGAGCGTGGCTACGACGCCATCGTGGTGCGCGACGAGGCCAACCTTCGTTGGCTTACGGGCGTGAAGGGCGTCTTCGACTACACCTTCGAGTTCCCGCACGCTGCGTTTATTACGGCCGACCAGTGCCTGTTCCACACCGACTCGCGCTACCTCAACAGCTTTGAGGAGAACACGCCCGCCGGCAGCCCCTGGGTCTACGACATGGACGAGGGCACCATCCCCGGTTGGGTCGCCGGCAAGATTGCGGCCAACAAGTGCCGCGTCTGCGCTGTCGAGGACGATATGCAGATTAATTTCTACCAGGGCATTCAGCGCGGCCTGGAGGACCGCTCCGTCGCCTGCATGCTGCCGCTGATGCACGACGACATCCGCAAGATGCGCGCCATCAAGGACGCCGAGGAGATCGAGCTCATGCGCCATGCGCAGTCGATCACCGATGCCGCCTTCCAGCACATGCTCGGCTTTATTAAGCCCGGTATGACCGAGAAGCAGGTACGCAACGAGCTCGAGAACTTTATGTTCGCCAACGGTGCCGACAGCCTGGCCTTCGGTTCCATCGTCGCGAGCGGCCCCAACACCGCCAACCCGCATGCCGTCCCGAGCGACCGCGTGATCGAGAAGGGCGACTTTGTCCTGATGGACTACGGCGCGGGATACTGCGACTACCGCTCCGACATGACTCGTACCGTCGTGATGGGCGAGCCCACCCAGGAGCAGCTCGACCTGTACGCGCTCGTGCGCCGTACGCACGAGGAGTGCGTCGCCGCCATCCATCCGGGCGTCGAGGGCAACGACATCTTCAGGCTCTCCAAGAAGATCATCGGCGATGCCGGCTATGGCGATTACTATAACCATGGCCTGGGCCACGGTGTCGGTATCGATATCCACGAGCTGCCCAACTTCAACCGCAGCAAGAACACCATCAAGGTCGGCTCGGTTATCACCATGGAGCCCGGCGTCTACCTGCCCGGCGTGGGCGGCGTGCGCCTGGAGGACTATGGCGTGGTCACCGAGAACGGCTACGAGCCCTTCACCAAGACCCCGCACGACCTGCACGTTATCGACTGCTAGTCTACTTCGGTAGATAGTTTGGGGCGGGGCGTCCGGATCGATTCGGACGCCCCGCGTTCTCTTTTTATGCGCTCGCCGCAGGCGCCGTCTGCAAGTGTATAATTTCTATCGTATGTAATTTGGACGCTTGTGCGTTCTGCCCATAACAAGAAAGGTCGCTATGCCTACCATTTCTACCGCCGACTTCAAGAACGGCCTCGGTCTCCGCATCAAGGACAAGGTCTACACCATCGTCGAGTTCCAGCATGTCAAGCCGGGCAAGGGCGGCGCGTTTGTGCGCTACAAGACCCGCGACATCAAGAGCGGCCGCGTCGTCGAGAACACCTGCAACGCCGGCACCAAGTTCGAGAGCGTCATGCTCACCACCCGTGAGTTCCAGTACCTCTACAACGATGGTACCGACTACATCTTCATGGACAACGAGTCCTATGAGCAGGTTCCCGTTCCCGAGGACATGGTGGGCGAGAACTCCAAGTGGCTGCGCGAGAACGACATCTGCCAGCTGCTCTTCGCCGACGATGAGCTCATGGGCGTGACCCCGCCGATGTTCATCGAGACCACTATCGTCCAGACCGACCCGGGCTTTAAGGGCGACACTGTCCAGGGTTCCACCAAGCCGGCCACGATCGACACCGGCGCTGTTATCCAGGTCCCCATGTACCTCAATGAGGGCGAGGTCATCAAGGTTGACACCCGCGACGGCAAGTTCGTCTCCCGCGTCTAGCAACCAACTCTTCTAGGAGGATTCATGCCCCAGGAAATCAAGATTGACGGCATCGGCATTTCGCCCGATGTTCTGACCGCCATCGTCTCGCGCGCCGTGTCCGATGTCGAGGGCATCGCCTCCGTTGGCGTCAAGGACCTTGCCACCAACCTTGTCTCCATGATGCTCTCGTCCAAGGCCCCGGCTTCCGAGCCGGCGGTCGAGGCCGAGGTCGTCTGCGACAAGCTCGCACTTACCGTGCGTGTCGTGGTGTTCTTTGGCTATCCGTTCAAGAAACTCGCCGAGGCCGTTCGCGCCGCCGTGGTCGCCGCCATCGATGCCCAGGTGGGCGTTGAGGTCGAGCGCGTTGACGTTTGCATCGACGGCCTCGTTTTCCCCAAGGAGTAACCTTTGAGCCTTAAGGTTTATCGCGGGCGTACGCTTGCCCGCAGTCAGGCGCTGCAGCTGCTGTTCCAGGCCGAGGCCACGGACAGCCCGCTCGAGCGCGTCCTCGAGGGTGATTTCCTGATTTCGAAGGGTCCCCTCGACCCCTATGCGCTGGAGCTGTGCCGCGGTGCCTACGAGCATATCGACCGCATCGACTGCGCTCTGCGTTCCGTTGCCAAGAACTGGGATCTTATGCGCATGCCCGGCGCCGACCGCAATCTGCTGCGTATCGCCGTTTACGAGATGCGTTTCCTCACCGACGAGGAGGTCTCGGACGCCATCGTGATCAACGAGGCCGTCGAACTTGCCAAGGCCTATGGCACCGACCAGTCCGCGTCGTTCGTCAACGGCGTGCTGGGCAAGATCGCTCGCAGCGAAGAGCTGCCGGGCGAGGACCTGTACCAGGAGCTGCTGGCCGAAGATCGCGCTCGCGAGGAGGCACAGGCTGCCGAGGCTGCCGCAAAGGTTGCAGCTGCTCAGGCCGAGGCTGGCGTGCTGGCCGAGGGCGTGGACGCTGCTGAGGCCGTCGAGGCCGACTCCGTCGAGGAGTAGTCATGCCAGAGGGTTCTGTCCGCAACTTTGACGAGATCTCGGACCGTTTGGATCAGATCATCGCTACCGTTCGCTCCAAGGATACCTCCTTGGAGCGTTCGCTCGATCTGTTTGACGAGGCGATTGAGCTGGGCTCCCGCGCGGTCGACATGGTCGATAAGTTTGAGCTGACGCCGCGTGAGGCCGACAAGCTCGAGCAGGAATACGATGAGGATGCGGCAAACGAATCCTAGAATAGCTAGGCCGCATCTCCGGATACGAATGGTTGATGGCATTCATGAAACGTGTGCGTCTTGATGACGAACTGATTTCACAGGGCATCTGCGCCGATCGCGCGGATGCCCTTCGCACTCTTATGGCCGGCTTGGTCTCGAGTGGCGGCGAGCGCTTGACTTCACCGGGCCTTAAGGTGACCCCGGGCCTGCCGCTGCACGTGAAGGGGCGCATTCCCTATGTTGGCCGCGGCGGTCTTAAGCTCGAAGGCGCGCTTGATGCGTTTTGTATCGATCCCATGGGCCTTGCCTGCCTGGACGTAGGCTGCTCTACCGGCGGCTTTACCGATTGCCTGCTCAAGCGCGGAGCTGCGACCGTTGTCTCGGTGGACGTGGGTCGCGCCCAGTTCGATTGGTCGCTGCGTCAGGACGATCGCGTGACGCTGCATGAGCGCACAAACGTGACGCAGCTGCCTGAGCTTGGCTATGCCGGCGCCATCGACCTGGCTGTGTGTGATGTCTCGTTTACCAGCATCGCGAACATTATCGATGCGGTGCTGGCGTGCCTGTCGCCTACGGGTGCATTCTGCACGCTCGTAAAGCCGCAGTTTGAGGCTCCGGCGGCGCTGGTGGGCGAGGGCGGCATTGTGACCGATCCCGCCGTGCGCCGCGATACACTCGTTGCGGCAGTTGAACTCTTTGCCTCCAAGGGGCTGTTCCCGGTCGATGTGTGCGTGTCGCCCATTCATGGTGCCAAGGGCAACGTTGAGTTTTTCCTGTACGGCACGAGATTTGCCCCCGGTGAACGTGCCGACGATGAGCTGCAATCCCAGGTATCGGTTTTGAGCGAGAAAGCTGCAACGCTATGAAGGTCTTTCTGGTTCCCAATTACTACAAGCAAGAGGCGGTCGAGAGCGGCCTGATGCTCGAGCTTTGGCTTTCGCGCCAGGGCTATGAGGTTGCATGGGCTGCCGACCAGCGATCGAAGATTCAAAGCACGCCTGATATTGACGGCTCCGATCTGGTCATTACGCTCGGCGGCGACGGTACGTTGCTGCGCGCTGCCCGCATCCTAAACCATCGCGAGATTCCTATCCTCGGTCTTTCCTATGGTCACCTGGGCTTTTTAACTGCTGCGAGCCCCGAGGAGCGCGACATTCTGCAGGTCGTGAGCGACGCCCTTTCCGGCGAGCTGCACGTGAGCCGTCGCGCCACTATCGCTGCGGATATCGTTTCCGTGCGCGAAGACGGTACGAAGGATGTCGTACGCACCTTCGCCCTCAACGACATGGCGCTTACCCGCGGTCCGCTGTCCGATATGGTTGAGTTCGACATCACGGTGTCCGGCCATCATATCGACCGCCTGCGCGGTGACGGTGTTGTCGTTTCGACAGCGACCGGCTCCACCGGCTATGCGCTTTCCGCCGGTGGCCCCATCGTGAGCCCCGATTACACGGGCATGGTCTGCGTGCCCATCGCTCCTCATACCATTCAGGCTCGCGCTTTCTTGACTTCGCCAAGTGATGTCGTCGAGATCTTTATGTCCGAGGATCGCCCGAGCGTTCCGGCAATCGCCATCGACGGACAGTTTATTACTTGTGATGGTACGGTCGAGAGCGTGGCTGTGCGTCGCGGTCCCGGCGATGTGCTGCTGCTGGATTATGGCCCCGAGAGCTTCTATAACTCGGTGAGCCGAGTGTTTTATGGAGTACGTCATGATCGATGAGCTGCAGGTTTCTAACATTGCACTCATTCGCGAGGCGACGCTGGTGCCGAGTGCCGGCCTGACTGTCCTGACCGGTGAGACCGGCGCCGGCAAGACCGCGCTGCTCTCGGCCCTCAAGCTTATTTTGGGCGAGCGTGCGGATTCGTCGACGGTGCGCGAGGGCGAGACGCTGGCGAGCGTCGAGGCGCGGCTGTTCGACGGTCCACACGACACGGAAGGCTTTACCGTACAGCGCAGTCTTTCTGCCGAGGGCCGCAGCCGCGTGAAGATTGACGGCCGCATTGCCAGTGTACGCGAGCTTTCGGAGCGCGTTGGCGTGATGATGGATCTGTGCGGCCAGCACGAGCACCAGCGCTTGCTCGATCCGGCGCATCACGTTGCGATGGTCGATGCGTGGGCGGGGCGCTCTGCGCTCGAGGCGCTCGAGCACTACCGTGCTTGCTTTAAAGCCTCGCGCGCGGCCGCTAAGGAGGTCCGTCGCGTCGAGGAGGCCTCGCGTGCGCAGGGGAGCCGCGTCGAGGAGGCGCGCTTTGCCCTCGAGCGCATCGGCGAGGTCGACCCTAAGCCGGGCGAGTATGAGGAACTCGAGGAACTGCTGCCGCGCTCCGAACATGCCGAGGTGCTGGTTGCCACAGCTAACGATGCCCATGCATCGCTTGCCGCCGAAGGGGGAGCGCTCGATGCCGTGAATGGCGCCGTGGCCGAGCTTTCACGCATGGCTACCGTCGATCGCAAACTCGGCGACATTGCCGATGCGCTTTCGGATGCCTGTATCTCCCTTGAGGATTGCGCGAACGAGCTTCGTTCCTATCGCGATGGCGTCGCCTTCGACCCGCGCGAGCTCGCTCGCATGCGTGAGCGGTATTCCGACCTCAAGGGTCTGTTGCGTCAGTGGGGTCCCACTATGGACGATGTTTTTGCCATGCGCGATCGCTCGCAAGAACTGCTGTCCCTGGTCGATGATGGCGATGAGCAGATCAAAAAGGCGCGTGAGGCACTCGGGAGCGCCGAGCGCGAGTTGTTTGCCGCTGCCAAGGCACTTAAGCGTGCTCGCAATACGGCGGCCCCGCGCTTCTGCCACGAGGTCGGCCGCCAGATGGCTCGCTTGGAGATGGGTAGTGCCGAGCTCGTCTGGGAGTCGCGCGATCTTCCCCGTGCTGAGTGGACGCCCGTTGGTCCTTCGAGCTACGAGCTGCTATACCGCAGCGGTGCCGGCTTGACGCCACGTCCCCTGCGCCGCATTGCGTCGGGCGGCGAGCTCAGCCGCGTCATGCTGGCAAGTAAGGTTGTCCTCGGTAACGCGGACGGTGTCGATACGCTGGTGTTTGACGAGGTCGATGCTGGTGTCGGTGGCTCCACGGCGCGTGCACTCGCGGGCGTGCTGGCAGATCTCGCCTCTACGCATCAGGTGATTGTCGTAACCCACTTGGCGCAGGTCGCCGTCATGGCCGACAAGCATTATGTTGTCAGCAAGGAACCAGGCGATGTTCCCCAGACGCATTTGGACGAGGTAACCGGCGAAGCGCGTACCGCCGAGATCGCCCGCATGTTGAGCGGCGATCAGTCCGAGGCAAGCCTGGCGCACGCAAAGCAGATGCTCGAAGAAGCTCGAGGTTAGGTCGTATCAGCGGGGTTGGTGGGACAAAATAGACTGAAATTTTTGTCCCACTACGCGTTTTACTCAACGACCTTATCCGGCTGGATGAGCTCCTCGTAGTAGCTGATATGCTCACGCGCGTCTTCAATCTCGGGCAGCAGGAAGTTGTAGATGACTTCGATGATCATCGTGGCACTGATCTTGGAGAACGCAAAGTCGCCTGTCGTCAGCAGCGCTTCGTGGTTGACGGTATTAAAAGTGTAGTCTGCCAGGCGCGCGAGTGGGGATTTGCTGTCACTGCTGATGACGACTACGGTTGCGCCGCAGTTGCGAGCCGCTTTTGCCATGCGATTCAATCGGCGCGATTTGCCGGAGTTTGAGATAAGCACGATGACGTCACCCGGGCGTAACGTGAGCGCAAAGCCGATTGATGTCTCGCTAATGGTGCTCGCCATGCAGCGCAGGCCCAGCTGCGAAAACTTAAACGTCGCATCGAGCGCGACCGCGTTCGTATTGCCCACAGCTGCAAACTCAATAACCCCTGCATGCTTAAGGGCATGCACAACAGCCGCCAGCGTATCGTGGTCGATCCCGTCGATAGTCGCATTAAGCTCGCTCACCTTGGCAGCCAGGATGTTCTTGAGGCTCTGCTCCATATTGTCGAGCGAGACCTCGTCGGTCAGGCCCTCGTTGCGCTGGCTTTCCAAATCCCTCGCCAACGAAAACTGAAAGCTGCGAAAGCTGCCAAACCCAAGCTTGCGGCAGAAGCGCGAAACGGTCGCCTCGGACGTGGCAGCGGCGCGTGAGAGCTGAGCCGCCGTGAGGCGTGGAGCCTCGGACTGGTGCTCCAATATATAGTCGACAATGCGCTGCTCGGACTCGCTGTATCCCTGATGGGTGCTAATGAGGGAAAGTGCGCTCTTGCTACTATCGGTCATGGATGGCTCCTGGTTGGCATGAAAATCTAGCTTGATTTGCAATGCCATAGTATACGGGCATTTTCAATTACAAGATACACCTTGCCGTTTCAAGTGTTGATGGTAAACTTTCACCTACCGTTTACGGTTATGAAAGAACCTTTCACCGGAGATTTGCACCTTAGCTCTTCTCACGCGGACGGTAGGTTGGTATCTTTCAGTTGTGGAAAAACGCGCATCGAAGCGCGTGTAGGGGAGCGCCCGCGGGCGCTGTACTCAAGAAGGAGGGACACATGGCTAAGTTTGACATCATCGCCGCCACCGGTTGCCCGACCGGCATTGCGCACACCTTCATGGCGAAGGAGGCGCTGGAGAAGGCAGCTGCCGAGCGCGGTCTGACCATTAAGGTCGAGACTCATGGCCAGGTCGGTGTCGAGAACGAGCTCACCAAGAGTGAGATCGCTGGCGCCAAGGCCGTCGTCGTCGCAGCCGATAAGGATGTCCAGGCCGAGCGTTTCGCCGGCAAGCCCATGGTTTCCGTTGGTGTTTCCAAGGCCCTGTCCGTTGAGGCCGCCGGTAAGCTGATTGACCGCGCGCTCGCCGCCAAGGGCGACAGCACGGTTGCAGCCGCTGCCGATGTCGAGGACGAGGTTGAGGAGAAGGAGTCCATCGGCCACATCATCTACAAGCACCTCATGAACGGCGTCAGCCACATGCTGGTCTTCGTCGTTGCTGGTGGTGTTCTGACCGCCGTTTCGTTCCTGTGGGGCATTACGTCCTTCGATTCGACGGCGTCTGACTACAACAGCTTTGCTGCTATGCTCAAGATCATCGGCGGCATCGCCATGAACCTTATGGTTCCGGTGCTTTCCGCCTACATCGCCGAGTCCATCGGCAAGCGCCCGGCGCTCGTCCCCGGCTTTGTTGCCGGTATGATCGCCATCCAGGGCCTGCCTGTTAACGCCGAGACCGGCATGATCGACGCCGGTGGCACCGGCGTGGGCTTCGGCTTCCTGGGCGGCATCGTCGGCGGCTTCCTCGCCGGTTATGTCATCCTGCTGCTCGAGAAGGTCTTTGCCGGTCTGCCCAAGAACCTGGACGGCCTCAAGGCTATCTTCCTGTATCCGCTGTTCTCGACGGCTATCGTCGGCCTGGTCATGCTCGGCATTTCCGGCCCCATGGCTGCCATCAACACCGCCATGATGGACTTCCTCAAGGGCCTGTCCGCCTCTGGCGCCGTTGTCCTGGGTCTTGCCATCGGCTGCATGTGCGCCTTTGACATGGGCGGCCCGGTCAACAAGGCTGCTTACGTTACCGGTACCGCTATGCTCACCGAGGCACTGGCCGCCGGTGTTGGCACCGATACCTACAACTTCGGCACCAACTTCATGGCTGCCGTTTCCGCCGCCTGCATCGTTCCGCCGCTGATCACCACCTTCGCCGTCGTTGTCGGCAAGAAGTACTTCAGCCAGGAGGACCATGACGCCGGTGTCGTCAACCTCATCCTTGGTTGCACCCACATCACCGAGGGCGCCATTCCGTTCATGACCAAGAACATCTGGCCCGTCATGCCCATCATGATGCTCGGTTCTTCTATCGCTTCGATCCTGACCATTATGTTCAACGTTCACGATCCGGCGCCTCACGGTGGCTTCCTGGTCCTGCCCGTTGTCGAGAACGGTCCGCTGTGGGTTCTCGCGATCCTCATCGGCGCTGTGGTCGGTGGCATCCTGTTCGTGGCCTTTAAGAAGTACGACTTCGAGAAGAACCAGAAGGCCGCTCCTGCAGCCAAGCCGGTTGAGGCTCCCAAGGCCGCTGCCGTCGAGGCCCCCAAGGCCGAGGCTGCCGACTTCGTTAAGGTCGAGAATGTCTTTGTTGCCGAGGACTTCGCTTCTCGTGACGAGGCTCTGAGCTTCGTTTCCAACCAGGCTGTCAAGGCCGGTATCGCCAGCGACGCCGACGCCGTGTTGAACGCCTTCCTGGCCCGCGAGGCCGAGGGCACCACGGGCATGATGGAGGGCTTCGCCATCCCGCATGCCAAGTCCGACGCCATTACCGAGGCTGCTGTTATCGTCGTCAAGGACGAGTCCGGCGTGACCGGTTGGGACACCATGGACGGCGCTCCCGTCAACGTGGCTATCGCCCTGCTCATCCCGGGTGCCCAGGCTGGCACCACGCACCTCAAGATCCTGTCCAAGGTCGCCGAGGCGCTCATGGACGAGGACTTCCGTGCCACCGTCAAGGGTTCCACCGACGCCGCCGAGATCGCCAAGACGATCAACGCCCGCCTGGTCTAATCCCCCTGCCCGCGAATAACATCGCCCCCTGTATATAAGGCGGAGTCCCTCTCCAGGGCCTCCGCCTTTTTCATCCCCAAATAAGTTGCGGTGAAATAGGGACTGTTTAAACGATTAAACCCCAAATTCAGTCCCTATTTCACCGCAACTTATAAAAGGGCATAGAGGGGGCTACCTATCGAGTCTTTGTCGCGAACAGATTATCAGCCAGAATTCCGTTCGCACGATATCGCTCTGGACCGACCGAGTTTCCGCAGCTCGCCCGCCGGACGGGGCGATTAAGTTTGTCGCGAGTTCCGCACGCAAAGGAAAGCACTTAATGTGCTTTCCGTCTTGCGCAGGACTGTAGAGCAGCAAACTTAATCGTCCCGCCCGGCGGGCGAGCGCAGGGATACGACATCTGTCCAACAATTCGTGTGAAACACAATGAAAAACCGTTTGATGTGAGTTAATATAAACAACGTCGTGAATCTGACTCCTGCCACATGCATGACAGGGGTTAAACACAAAAAGGAGTCAATTATGGTTTCTGAGAAGGCTACCCTCGTTAATCCTCAGGGTCTGCACATGCGTCCGGCTGGTCTGTTCGCCTCCACCATGGGCAAGTACGCCTGTGACGTGACGGTCGTCACCCCCGAGAAGGAGGTCAACGGCAAGTCCCCGATGGCCCTCATGGCTGCTGGTATCCCCTGCGGTACCGAGGTCGAGGTCAAGTGCGACGGCGCCGACGAGGCCGAGGCTCTGGCTGCTGCCATCGAGCTCATCAAGAGCGGTCTTGGCGAGTAGAACTCAAACGGGTCGCATGTTGAACAACTAAGTTCATATTTGGGGGCGCAGTGACCTGTTGTAAGGTAACTGCGCTCTTTTGTCATGGATATGGCAAAACGCTTTATCACATGACACGGAGAGAGGAATGGGAATGTATCAGGGAGTCAACGCTTCCGAGGGCATCGGTATCGGCACCGTCATGGTCGCCGTCGATCCCGACTTGACGTTTGAGCCGCACGAGGTTGCTGATTCGGCAGCAGAGAAGGAGCGCTATCAGTCCGCTCTTTCGGTCTTCTGCGAGAAGACCCAGGCTCAGGCCGACCATATGAAGGAGACGGTGGGCGAGGCCGAGGCCGAGATCATGAGCGGACACATTGTCCTGGCTCAGGACCCGGGCATGACTGACGCCATCAACGCCGCCATTGACGGTGGTACCTGCGCCGAGCAGGCGCTCATGGACACCTCGACCATGTTCGAGAACATGTTCCTGTCCATGGACGACGAGATGTTCCGTCTGCGCGCGGCCGACATCGCCGACATCCGCACCGGTATTCTGGCCGAGCTGCTGGGCAAGGAGGTCGTCGACCTCTCCGTCCTGCCCGAGAACACCGTCGTTGTCGTGCACGACCTTACGCCGTCCATGACTGCCACGATCGATAAGGCCCACGTTGCCGGTATCGTCACCGAGACCGGTGGCCGCACGTCGCACTCCGCGATCATTGCGCGCGCCCTCGAGATCCCGGCTGTCCTTTCGGTTTCCAACAGCTGCACCGCTCTGCGCAATGGCATGACCGTTGTCGTCGACGGTGGCAAGGGTATCGTCGAGGCCGATCCCGACGAGGAGACGCTCGCTGCCTACACCGCCAAGGCCGAGGCCTTCGCTGCTGAGAAGGCAGCCCTCGAGGCCTTCCGTGGCAAGCCGTCCGTGACTGCCGATGGCATCAAGAAGATCATCGCCTGCAACATCGGTAACCCCGATGACGTGCCCAACGCGCTCGATCACGACGCCGAGGCTATCGGTCTGTTCCGCTCCGAGTTCCTGTTCATGGACTCCGCTGAGCTTCCTTCCGAGGAGGAGCAGTTCAACGCCTACCGTAAGGTCGCCAGCGCGCTCAAGGGTGCTCCGGTCATCATCCGCACGCTCGATGTGGGTGGCGACAAGGAGATTCCGTATCTGCATATGGTCAAGGAAGACAACCCCTTCATGGGCTTCCGCGCTGTGCGTTACTGCCTGGCCAATCCCGACCAGTACAAGGTCCAGCTCCGCGCTCTGCTGCGCGCTAGCGCCTTCGGTGACGTCAAGATCATGATCCCGCTCGTCACCTGCGTCGAGGAGGTCTTGGCTGTCAAGGAGCTCGTCGAGCAGTGCAAGGCCGAGCTGACCGAAGAGGGTCGCAAGTTCAACGAGAACATCGAGGTCGGCATCATGGTCGAGACGCCCGCCGCTTCGCTGCTCGCAGACCGTCTGGCCGAGGTCGCCGACTTCTTCTCCATCGGCACCAACGACCTGATCGGCTACACCATGTGCGCCGACCGTGGCAACGACACCATCTCCAACCTGTACCAGGTTTACTATCCCGCCGTGCTCCGCTCGCTCAAGAACATCATCGAGAGCGGCGTGAAGGCCGGCATCATGGTCGGTATGTGCGGCGAGGCCGCTGCCGATCCGCTGCTCGAACCGCTGCTGATCAGCTGGGGCCTGGAGGAGTTCTCGATGAGCGCTCCGTCGATCCTGCGCGCCCGCAAGACCATCAGCCAGTGGACCAAGGCCGAGTGCGACGAGCTCGCCGAGAAGGCGCTCGCCTGCAACACCGCCGCCGAGGTCAAGGCACTGCTCGAGTCCGCAGCTCGCTAATTTGGTATCAGAGGTAACCGCGTGGTTGGAATGGGCCGGCCACGCGGCCCTCACATATACAGGGGGTACTGTAAATGTTCTACACGCTAACCGCTAACCCGGCTGTCGACATGACGGTTTCGAGCTCTCCGCTCGAGCCCGACGAGAACGTCCGCACCGGCTCGGCCAGCTACACGGCTAACGGCAAGGGCCTCGACGTGTCCTTCGCCTTTAAGAAGATGGGCGTCGACACCGTCGCGCTCGGCTTCTTCGCCGGCTTCACGGGCAAGTTTATCGTCGAGGAGGTCATGAACCTGGGTTGCCTGTGCCGCCCGGTCTGGACCGACGGTATCACGCGCATCAACACCTACGTCAACGATGGCCAGCACGAGTACGGCATCCTGAACCCCGGCGCCCCGATCACGCCGCAGCACCAGGAGGAGCTCTACAACATCCTGGACACCGCGGGCGATCTTGAGTGCCTGATTGTCTCCGGCTCCGTGCCTCCCAAAGCTACGCCCGACTTCCTGGCTCAGGTCATGGAGCACGCTCAGGCTCGTGGCGCTGACGTCGTCCTGGACCTGTCCTCCGACAAGCTCAAGGAGCTCGCTCACAAGAAGCCGCTGCTCATCAAGCCGAACCATCACGAGATGAAGGCCATCTTCGGCGTGCCGGTCGATACCGACGACGAGGTTCGCGTTGCCATGAAGATGGCTCACGACGCTGGCGTTCAGAACGTGCTGCTCACCCGCGGTAGCCGCGGCGACGCTTACTTCTCCAACGGCGAGGACATCTGGTACGCCAAGCGTGAGTTCAACATCAAGCTGGTTTCTTCCGTCTGCGCCGGCGACTGCACCCTCGCTGCGTTCCTGCACAAGTGGTACAGGGATCGCGACAACGTCGAGGAGGCCATGAAGCTCGCTATGGCCACCGGCGCCAACGTTGCCGAGTCCGTCGGCATTGGCGACTTTGGTCACGTCGACGAGTACAGCAAGCGCGTTGCTGTTCGCAAGCTCGATCGTCAGTAATCGAAACGCGACATATTCGTGCGCATGTGGCGCCCCGGTTTCGGCTGGAGCGCCTTTTTGTTCCGCCACGGGGGAGAGGTGTCCCGCCGTACTTCATCGCTTCCACACCGTTCACCGAGTTGTCCTAGCCTTTTACCGATGCGTGGAATATACTTTCATTAACACGTTGCTTCGTGAAAGGAACATTCATGATTTACACGCTCACTGCAAATCCCGCCATTGACTACAACATCGCCTGCGACGGCCTTACTGCCAATACCGTCACGCGTACCCGCAATGCCGTCTACACGCCCAACGGCAAGGGCCTCAATGTCTCGTTTACGCTTGACCACTATGGTGTCGACACCACGATTCTGGGTTTCTTCGCCGGCTTCTCGGGTGAGTTTATCGTTAAGGGCGCCGAGGCCCTGGGCGTGCCCGTCAAGCCCGTGTGGACCGACGGTATTACGCGCGTCAATGTGTTCCTCAACGCCGGTCCCGACACCGAGTACAACATGGTCAATGCCGGTGCCGCCATCAATGAGGCCAACGAGCAGGAGATGTTTGAACTTATCGATTCGCTCGATGACATGACCTGCCTGGTCATCAGCGGCTCGCTGCCTCCCAACACTTCCGAGGGCTTCTTGGCCGAGGTCCTGCGCCGTGTCAAGGCCAAGGGGGCCGAGTTCGTCCTCGACATCTCGAGCCATCAGCTGGCAGACCTCATTGCTCTGGAGCCACTGCTGATCAAGCCCAATGACGACGAGCTGCTTGACATCTTTGGCATCAAGGTGAGCGGTGGCGACGACGAGTCCGTCAAGGGCGCTATGGCCGAGCTGCACGCCAAGGGCGCCAAGAACGTGCTCCTGACCCTTGGTGGCGCCGGTGCGTACTTCTCTAACGGCGAGCATATCTGGTTTGCCAACCGCACCTTCGACGTCAAGCTGCTGTCGACGGTGTGCGCCGGCGATTCCTCGCTCGCTGCCTTCCTGTCCGTGTGGCTCGACGCCCCTGAGCGTGTTGAGGATGCCCTCCGTCTTTCGATGGCCACCGGCGCCAACGTGGTCGAGTGCCCCGGCCTGGGCGATTTTGCCAAGGTGGACGAATATAAGAAGCACATCGAGGTTCGCCAGGTCTGCTAGCAGCATCGATACGTCGTTGCCGAACACCCGCTTTGGATTACCAAGGCGGGTGTTTTTTGCGCGCTGAACGTATCTGGCGTCTGCTGTCTCGTTTTATCGAATTGACGACGCGATTGCGTGTGCGCGCTTTCTCGTTTCTTGTTAGACTTCTTGAGAACCATCGATTAACGCTCACAAGTGCAGGAGGCCATAGGCATGTGCAATGTTTCGCTCAACGGTACGCAACCGTCCGATGCCTCCCTGCGCGTCCTGCGCGCGCTTGAGGCGGCTGGTCTTGAGGCTTGGTACGTTGGCGGTTGGGTGCGCGACGCCCTGATGGGATGCCCCAGCCACGATGTTGATATGTGCTGCAGCGGCCTGTGGCAGGAGTCCAAGGCGGCGCTCGAGGCCGCTGATATCGCGGTCGTGGAGTCGGGCATTAAATTTGGCGGAATCACGGCTATTTCCGATGGCGAGCGTATCGAGGTCACCACGTACCGCCTGGATGGCTTTTACACCGATGGGCGCCATCCTCAGAGTGTCGAGCGTGCCGCCTCGCTCGAGGACGATCTGGCCCGCCGCGACTTTACCGTCAACGCCATGGCCTGGCATCCCGAGCGCGGGCTTGTCGACCGCTACGACGGCCAGGGTGATCTGGAGCGCAAGCTGATTCGCGCTGTCGGTGATCCCAAGCGTCGCTTTAACGAGGACGCCCTGCGCATGCTGCGTGCGGTGCGCTTTGCCTGCCGTCTGGACTTTATGATTGAGCCCGAGACCAAGCGTGCGCTTGCCGAGTGCGCGCCGCTGCTCGATGCCGTGGCGCGCGAGCGTGTGGGTATTGAGCTCGAGGGCATTCTTTCGACCGGTCATGGGGGAGACGCGATGCTTCGCTATCCCGAGCTCATCTGTGCCGCTGTGCCCGAGTTGGCAGCGGGTCGCGGGTTTGATCAGCGAAGTGTCTACCATGCGTTTAACGTTTACGAGCATATCGCCCGTGTGCTGACAGTGGCAGGGGAGCTGGCGCTGTGCGATGGCGTCGCGCCATCGTCGAGCCTTATGTGGGCGGCGTTTTTGCACGATGTCTCCAAGCCCGAGTGCTTTACGGTCGATCACGCCGGCAGCGGACACTTCTACGGTCATCCAGAGCTCGGCGCCAAGAAGGCGCGCGTCATCATGGATCGCCTGGCGCTCTCGCACGATTTGGTGCGCGATGTGTGTCTGCTTATCAAATACCATGATAAGCCGCTGCGCCCCGAGCGCTCCTGCCTGCTCAATATGATGCGCGCGCTTTCGGGTGAGGGCGTCGACACGGCCCGCCTGATTGACGAGCTCATGGACCTTAAGCGTGCTGACACGCTCGGCAAGGCCCCGTCGTGCTTCTATTATGTCGAGACAATCGAGGAGATGCGCGCGATGGCGCACGAGCTGCTGAAGGCAGGGGAGCCCTATACGCTCAAGATGCTCGCCATCAACGGCGGCGACCTGATCCGTGCCGGAGTCAAGCCCGGGCCGGAACTGGGTCAGCTTCTCAACTCCGCCCTCGACGCCGTGATCGAAGACGATATTCCCAACGAGCGCGAAGCTCTTTTGGTTCATCTCAACTTGAATTAGCTACCCAGTTTACCTGCGTGTTCCATAACCTGCCGACAATTTTTCGGCAATTTGGAATTTCTTCTTGCGCTGACGTTTTTTGTCCCGTAATATATAGCCTCGCAGCACGGCAGTGCAGATGTCATGTGGCCCGTTCGTCTAGCGGTTTAGGACGCCGCCCTCTCAAGGCGGAGATCACCAGTTCGAATCTGGTACGGGCTACCACTTCTTTTCTGCTGAGGCTAATGGCCCGTTCGTCTAGCGGTTTAGGACGCCGCCCTCTCAAGGCGGAGATCACCAGTTCGAATCTGGTACGGGCTACCACGCATTTGATACCCGGGCTTCCCATGGAAGGCCGGGTTTTTTATTTTCAAACAACCGTCTGCAATTCCCGTTTGAACCAGAGCTTTGCGTTCTGTCTATGGTCCTTGCGGGTACAATATCCAAGATATTTTGACTGTTAGAAGGAGTCTCATGACGGAGTCCTCTCAGCATACGTCTAAGCCCCAGGTCGAGGTTGAGGCCTCGGGCGGAGATGACAATAAGAGCGCACGCCGCGGCGCCATCTTTATCGGCGTCGTGCTGGTGGGTTATATCGTCTATCTGGTGGTAACCGGGCAGATGGGGCAGTTCTGGGCCGCTATGTCGAGCGTCCAGGCGTCATGGCTCGTTGTCGCGTGTCTTTGCATGTTCATGTATCTTTTCTTTGGCATTGTGGCCTATGCGATCGCCGTCTGGCTCGACCCATATTCACCCGTCGGCATCCGCGACCTGATTTCGGTCGAGGCGAGCGGCATCTTCTTTGGCAACCTGACGCCCATGATGATGGGCTCGACTCCCGCCCAGATCTACCGCCTGACCAAGGCGGGCCAAAATGTCGGCGAGGCTGGTGCCACGCAGTTCACGCGCTTTATCGTGTATCAGTTTGGCCTCGTTGCCTGGGGCGCTATCCTACTGCTTGCTCGCATGCCGTTTTTTGCCGAGCGCTATGGCGACATGACGCTGCTGTGTGTCTTTAGCTTTGGTGGGCACTGCTGCATCTTGCTGGGCATCTTCGCCGTCGCGCTCATGCCTAAGACCGTCACGCGCGTCGCCCATTGCATCATCAATTGGCTTGAGCGCATTGGTGTCTCGGCCACTAAGATCGAGGGATGGCGCACGTTTGTCGATGGCGAGATCTACTCCTTCTCCGAGAAGTTCAAGCTTTCAGCCGGACATTTTTCTTCCATGCTGCTCACCGTGTTTATCACCATGCTGCAGCTCGCGTTTTTCTATCTGGTGCCGTATTTCCTGATGCTTGCCTTTGGCCACCACGAGGTCGACTTTTTCTCGGTCATGGCCGCGAGCGCCTTTGTCCAGCTGCTGAGCTCTGCGGTTCCCTTGCCCGGTGGAACTGGTGGCGCTGAGGGCGGCTTTGCATTGTTCTTGGGTCATTTCTTCGGTTCGGCATCGACTGCCGGCTATCTGCTGTGGCGCCTCATTACGTTTATTGCACCGACCATTTTGGCTGCGCCCCTGCTGGGGCTTAAGAGCGCTCACAACGAGAGCATCCATGCGCGCTGGGATCGTGTGATGCGCAAGCTCGGCCGCGCGCCTCAGACGCCCTCTGCGCCCACTAAGCCGCACCCCGCGAATGCTGTTACCGTTGATCCCAAGAAGCAGGCTCAGAAGGCTTCTGGGACCGCTAAGCCGGCTCATAAAGCCTATGTGCGCCAGACAGGCGACGGTATTCGCGTATCTCCGTCGGCACTCAATAAGAAGAAGCACCCTAAGTCGCAGTAGGGCAGTCGTGCGTTCTTCATGATGCGGGGCATATTTGTGCTGTATGGGGGATAATCCTCTTACGTAGATTATCTCTCATCTGTTGATGAATGCTCGCATATCGAAGGGACATGCCCATGGCAACCAGCAAACCGCGTCTTGACCGCCGCATCGTTCGCAGCCGTAATGCCATCCTTTCCGCTTTCGAGCGCCTGCTCATGGAAAAGCCGCTGGCAGACATTACGGTGAGTGCCATCGCGCGCGAGGCCAATGTCGACCGCAAGACCTTTTACGTTCACTTTGGTACGGTTGACGGCCTGCTCGATGCCATTGCCGTCGATGTGGTGGAGATGATTGTCGACTCGGTCGAGAAAACGCTTGCTTCCATGGACGGCGACACCAATGAGCGCGCCCTGGGCGCGGCGGCGACCTTCTTTAAAACCGTTAATGAGGCGCTGTGCAACAACTTAGTGCTCAATCGTCAGCTGATCGAGAATATTCCGCTCGATGATTTCATGGCTCGTCTTCGTGCGCCGCTCGAACATGAGATTGCCGAGCGCGATCTGCTGCCCCAAGGTCTCAAGGACGAGATGTTCGACTATTATCTGGCGTTTTTGCTGTCGGGTATTATCGGTATCTATCGCACGTGGGCACTGTCTGACGGCTCGGTTCCTATCGAGCGCGTCTCTGAGGTCGCCAACGACCTGACTCTTAATGGCCTGTCGAGTCTGGAATCTCGCTTGGAATAGCATTGATAATTCAACAACTTAAAGAAGTTGCGGTGGAATAGGGATCGTTTTGGCTATTGGTAGGCCGTTCTGGTCCCTATTTCACCGCAACTTAGTAAAACTGTTTTGATGGTAAGGCGGAGCAGCCTCGAAGATGAGCCTCGAGACTGCTCCGCTTCATTTCTGAGCGTTTGTCGTGTAGGGCAGCATTAATCGCCGTTTTTGAGTATGCGGCCCTGTTTTTCGAACTTGTGCATGTCGCTATCGGCCATGCCCTGCGACTTGTCCTCGTGACGCTTGGCGTATAACGGATCGTCGGAGTCGTTCCAGATGCGGTCGGCGACAGGTGACCATGCCTCGGCGGCAGCCTGGGTCTTTTCGCGCAGCTGCTCGGGTGACTCCTTCTCGATGAGATCGGTGCTCGTTGCGCCACTCTCGGCGACCAGTTTGGGCAGTACATCTGGATTCTCGAGCATGGGGCATGGTTTGAGGTAGTTGTCGTTAAACGGCATGTTCTCGTAGTACTTCATAAAGAGGGGAGAGCGCAGCGCGTCGAGTAAGCTCACATCGTGGATGTTGGCGTTTGAGTAGTGGATGAACACGCACGGCTCCACGTCTCCGGCGGCGTTGATGTGCAGGTAGCGGCGGCCGCCGGCGATACATCCGCCTACAAACTCGCCGTCGTTTTGGAAGTCGAGCGTAAACAACGGCTTCTTCTCACGCATTTCGCGGATAAAGTGATACATGTGCTCGCGCTGCTCGGGCGTGGGCATGAGCTCGGGGGTTGCGTTGCGGCCAACCGGCATAAAGTGGAAGTACCAACAGAAGAGTGCTCCCTCGCCGATCATCCAGTCCATGTTCTCCTCGGTTGCTACCGTATCGGCATTGGCGCTGGTCCAACAGGTGGAGATACCAAACGGCAAGTCGCGCTCGCGCAGGAGTTTCATGGCGTGCTCGATCTTTGCGTAGGTACCCTCGCCGCGACGGGCGTCGGTGGTGTGCTCATTGCCCTCGGCGCTGATGGCGGGGACAAAATTACCTACGCGAATCATATCGTCGCAGAAGGCCTCGTCGATCAGCGTGGAGTTGGTAAAGCAGAGAAACACGCAGTCCTGATGTTTTTCGCAAATTCTGATCAGGTCGTGCTTGCGGACGAGCGGCTCGCCGCCGGTATAGATGTAGATATGCGTACCGAGCTCTTTGCCCTGCGTAACGATAGAGTTGATGTCTTCGAACGAGAGATTCTGCTTGTAGCCGTACTCGGCGGCCCAGCAGCCCGTGCAATGCAGGTTGCAGGCGCTCGTGGGATCGAGCAGGATGGCCCACGGAACGTTGCACTGGTACTTTTCGCGGTTCTTTTCCTGCTCTGGCCAAGCAAGCAGGTTGGCGTCGACAATGAGGGTCTTAAGCAGTTTGGTTCGCATCTGGGGATTAAGGCTGAACACACGCATGATCAGGTCATACCAATTGCCGCGGCTCTTGATGACATTGGTGAATGCCTCTCGCTGTACAGGAAATACGCGATTGGGGACCAGCTTGTTCACGAGGTCCATGATTTTGTCGATGTTTTCTTGCGGGTTGTCGTCGAGATAATCGATGAGCTTGTTAAGCGCTGCACGCTCTGCTGACTGTGTAAGCGACATGGGTATATCCTTTCACGTGTGCTTAATGTGTGATAATACCCACTTGTAGATTAAACGAAGTCTAAAGATTTGGAATGTGTCTATTCAACGAATCAATTTAATTTGGGGTGAAGCGTTATACGCCGACACCTTCTAAGTTGCGGTGAAATAGTGTCAGATGGGGATGCGGACGATTTCTTGGGCCGCGCCTAGGCGTATCCAATGGAATCCTCCGATGCGCCTTCGCACGCTCGCATGACCTCGATACCATGCGATCGTGCGAACTCGACGAGCTCTGCGTTGCGGGCGTTTATGGTGCCGAAGGCGGCGGGGCACACGATAAGACGCGCGCAGTGGACGAGGAGCTCTTTGGCGCGGGCTATGGTTTTATCCCCGATCGGCTCGAAGGCGCGCTCGGCCACGCATTCCGTCGCCAGGTCGCGCGCAAGCTCGCAGTCGATGTCCCCTTCGTGCAGAACGCCCGCGTAGAACGCCTTGCCCTGCCGGATTAGCTGGCGAAACACAGCTGATCCCGTACCTGCGCCGGCGATGACGAACGTGTGCGCATCGCCGTGTGGGCGCCCAATTTCCACGCTGCCGAAGCGCTCGTTGAAGGTGCCATGTTGAAGGCCGTAGAGCTCGCCAATCGTCTCGCGCGTGAATATGTCCTCGGGTGCGCCGGCGCGGAAGACCCGGCCGTCCTTCACGCAAATCACCTTGTCGGCACTTTTCTGCGCGAGCTCGAGTTCGTGGATGGACATGATGACAGCAACATTCCGCGATTTCGCAAGGTGGCGAAGTATTCGCAGCAGGTCGATCTGGTAGCGGATATCGAGATACGACGTGGGCTCATCGAGCACGAGCACACGCGGATCCTGCGCGATGGCGCGTGCGAGCATGACGCGCTGGCGTTGCCCGTCGCTTATCTGCATGAAGTCGCGCTCGGCGAGCCCTTCCACATGTGCGGTTTTCATGGCCTCGTCGACCCGATTATGGTCATCGGGCGTGAGTGTGCCCATTCGCCCGGTGTAGGGATGCCTTCCCGCCTCTACGATATCGCGGCAGGTGAGGAGCTCGGTCCGGGGGCGATCTGTCAGCATAACGGCAAGGTTCCTTGCGAACTCCGCCGTCTTCCATCGGGAAATCTCCCGCCCGTCGAGCTCGACCGCGCCGGCAAGCGGTGCCAGATGGCGTGTGATGGTTTTCAAGATGGTCGACTTGCCCGAGCCGTTCGGCCCGATGAGTGCCACGACGTCGCCCGCGCGAACCTCCAGATCGACGCCTTCGACTACGACCTTCTTGTCGTAGCCCGCCGACAGGTCGCTTATGCGGAAAAGCGGCGCTCCGTCAGCCTGCGTTTCGACCGGGGTTTCGAGGTTCGACTCCGCTCGAAGGAGGCGTTCCGCGCGCAGTTCCGCACGAGCCGAAAGTGTCTTCTGGCGCTTTCGTGCAAGCTTAGGACTGTCTAAGCATGGAATGTCCCCTCCGAGCGTTTTGGGCCGCGGCACGAATTCCCCCATCTACCTCACCCGCTTCTTCAGCATGAGCGCGATAACCACCGGCGCGCCGAAGATGGCGGTGACGGCGCTGATGGAAAGCTCGACGGGGGAGAACAGCGTGCGCGCGATCAAATCGCAGCCCGCGCAGAAGATGGCGCCTCCCAAGAAGCACGCAGGAATCACGCGGATGGGCTTCGATGACTTCAGCGCCGACTTAACGAGATGCGGAACCGCGATGCCTACGAACGACACCGGACCAGCGAACGCGGTCACGCAGGCGGAGAGCATGCTCGCTAGAAGGACGAGCACCACGCAGAAGCGTGCGACGTTCACGCCGACGCTTTTTGCGTAGGCTTCTCCCAGCTGGAAGGCGGAAAGGGGCTTCGATATCGCGAATACGCATGCGCTCACGGTGATCACCACGACCGCGATGACCGCGACGTCGTTCCAGCTCGAACCCGAGAAGCTACCCAAAGACCAGTTGTGCAGGTTCACGATGGACTGGTCGTCGGCGAAGGCGATGAGGAAGTTCGTCGCCGCCGAGCAGATGTATCCCACCATGACGCCCGCCACGATGAGCATGGCCATGGAACTTATGCGCCGTGCGATGAGGAGCACGAAGCCGATGGTGATAAGCGAGCCCAGAAACGCTGCGGCCACTATGGCCGGCGAGGACATGGCCTGGTTTGCGCCCAAAAGCACGATCATCGTAAGCGCGACGACGAACTTTGCGCCCGAGGAGACGCCCAAGATGAACGGGTCGGCGATGGGGTTGTTGAAAAACGTCTGCAGCAGGAACCCGGAGAGCGAAAGTGCCCCGCCGAGAAGCACGGCTGAAAGCACGCGCGGCAGGCGAATCTCCCAGATGACTTGGCTTTCCATGGAATTGGCCGCGCCGCCCGAAAGGATGCCGGGGATGTGGTCTGCGGGCACGAGCACGCTCCCGATGCACAGGTTGGCCCCGACGAGCACGATGAGGACAACAGCGAGCAGCGCCGTCACGACGCGACACCGCGCGGCGCGTCCCGATTCGTCGTATGTCATGGAAAGCCGGCTTCTCATGACGCTAGCCAAGCTTCCTCAGATAATGGAAGTCGCTCGCGTCATCGCCGGTGAACGCCCCGTGCAGCTCGTCGATAATGTCGGCGGTAGAAGTCATCTGCTGGTACATGTCGGCGCTTGTGACCCAGACGTTGCCGTTCTTTACAGCTTTGAACTGCGACAATAGCGCGTTTTTGCCTACGAAGTCTTTCAAGGTGGCAACCGATTCGTCGATGGTGCCGTTGTAGACGATGATGTCGGCATCCTTCGTCGTCGCGTAGAAGCGCTCCATTTCGAGCGTTACTGACGAACCTGACGTCGACGCCGTCTGCGCGTCATCGAGCGCGTAGTTGCCGCCTGCAAGCTCGATCATCTGCGCCACGTAGTCGCCCGCCCGCCGCGTGACGGCGGCCCCGTTCGAGTTAATGTAGAAATACGCCACGGTTTTACCTGACGACGCGAGCCTCGACGTTTGCTCGACGCGGGCCTTCTGCTCGTTGAACAGGTGCGCGGCTTCGTCTTCCTTGTCGAACAGGACGCCGAAAAGCTTAATCCACTCGACGCGCCCGAGTGCTTCGGGCTCGCTCGACGACTGTTCGGTGAGCACGACGAGCCCGAGCTTCTGCAGCTTTTCCTTCACATCGGGCGTGTGGTTGATCATGGTGTTCTCGATGGCGAGCGTGCAGCCCGAGGCCGATATTCGCTCGTAGTCGGGCGCGCTGTACTTGCCGCCGTAGGCGATCGCCCCACTTTCGAGCGCGCTTTTGAAGCCCGCGACCGAGCAATCGTTAGCCTTCGTGCCCGACATGATGATATTGTCGTTTGCATCGAGCGCGTCGACCAGACACATCGTCGCCGACGACACGAGGTACACCTTGTCGGCTGTCTCTTATACACATCTGACGCTGCC
>URHQ01000018.1 GCA_900547655.1 uncultured Collinsella sp. | reverse complement strand
GAACTTCTGACCTCTTCCGTGTCAGGGAAGCGCTCTCCCCCTGAGCTAAACGCCCAAATGGAGCGGACAACGGGGCTCGAACCCGCGACCCCAACCTTGGCAAGGTTGTGCTCTACCAACTGAGCCATGTCCGCTTACGGGGATTAATCTTACGTGATGCCCGCATCCTATGCAAGAACTTTTTTTGAAAAGTTTTGCAACGCCCTCGCGAACCTCGCGAAGACATCAGCCACCACGGAAGGTGTAGGCAAACGCAAACTCGCCGCAAGAGGCCCCTACATCTCACCGAGCATGATCCAGGCAGAGCTGTCCTGTGCGAGCCTGCCGTCTGCAAGCGGTGATGAGGTGAGCAGGACCCTGCCCGCCGGCAGCTCCACGGGTGCTGCACCGAAGTTCGTCACACACGCCCAGCCGTTATCGCGGCGATAGGCGATGACGCCGCCCTCAGCGCCCTCGGCACCATCCGCAAGACCGGTGCGCCCGTCAAGATCGAGCCACGCAAGATCGTTGGCGCACCCGCGCAGCTTGCGCCGCAGCCAGAGGGCGTCACGATAGAGCGCAAGCATCGATGTCGGGTCCGCTTCTTCCTTATCGGCAGCATAATCGGAAAACCATGCAGGCTGCGGCAGATGGGGCGCTGCATCGGCGTCTGCCGGCGAAAACCCAAACGATCCGCCATGCGCGGGATCGTCCGCCGCCACCCACGGCAGGGGCACACGACAGCCGTCGCGCCCCTTCTCACGCTTCGGTCCGTGCGTATTGGTCGCAGTAGGGTCTTCGAGTGCAGCCCACGGGATATCAGCCACCTCAAAAAGGCCGAGCTCCTCACCCTGATACACGTATGCCGAGCCCGGAAGCGCCAGTTCAAGCAAAAGGGCCGCCCGCGCGCGGCGCTCGCCGAGTTCACGGTCCTCGTCATAAGACGACCCGTCGCGCAAGAGCCAGTCGAGCGCAATCTGGTGGTAGCGCGTCGCCTTGATTTGCGGCAGGGCATAGCGTGTCGCCACGCGCGGCACGTCGTGGTTGGAGAGTACCCAGGTCGAGGCGGAATCGGATTCGACGGCTGCCTTCAAGCCCTTCTCGATTGCAGTGTGCATGTCATCATAGGTCCAAGTGGCCTTGGCAAACTCAAAGTTGAATGTCTGGCCAAGCTCGCTGGGACGCGCGTAGAGATACTGGCGCTCGGGCAGCACCCACGCCTCGGCAACGGCACTGCGCGGCGGATTATAGCGGTCGAACACGCGGCGCCACTCGCGATAGATCTCGTGGACCTCATTGCGGTCCCACAGCGGATGGGTGCCGTCGTCAACCATGTCATCGCCCTCGGCGAGATGCCACCGGTCGAGGTCATCGCGGTCGAGATCCTTGGCGAGACCCTGCGCCACATCAATGCGAAAGCCGTCGACGCCTCGATCGCTCCAAAACGCCAGGACGTCGCAAAAGAGCGCGTGAACCTCAGGGCATGACCAGTCAAAGTCCGGCTGCTCGGGCGTAAACATGTGCAGATACCACTGACCGTCCGCAACACGCGTCCATGCGGGGCCGCCAAAGTTGGCATTCCAATTGGTGGGAGGCAGCTCGCCATGCTCGCCGCGACCATCGCGGAAGATATAACGGGCGCGCTCGGGCGATCCGGGGCCGGCGGCAAGAGCGGCTTTGAACCAGGGGTGCTGGCTGGATGAATGGTTGGGCACGATATCGACGATGACCTTGATGCCGCGCGCGTGAGCCGCAGCGATCATGTCATCGAAGTCGTCAAGCGAGCCGAGACGTGGATCGACATCGCAGTAGTCCGCCACATCATAGCCACCATCGACAAGAGGCGATGGGTAAAACGGGCTCAGCCAGATGGCCTCGATACCCAGCCGCTCAAGATAGTCCATCTTCTGGGTAATGCCCGCGATATCGCCCAGACCCGAACCAGTCGAATCCTTAAACGAGCGCGGGTAGATCTGATAGATCGCGGCATCGGACATCCATGAGCGCGAAGAAGACTTTTCTGTAGCCATGGGGCGTATCTCCCTTGCAACGAGGTTATGCGAGATGCCCACGATGATACGCCCAAAGCGGACATTCGCGGCAAACAACGCCACAGCCACGACCCAAACGCTCGCTCCCTCTCGGGTTCAAGCCTCCTGGGACGAATCGACCGATTAGCGAAAAGAACGGAAGACCCACTTTCCCGGCCACGACAGCGAGCGGGCTCCGGGTGCCCCAGGTTGCCGCGAAAGAGGAGGGAAGCGTACTTTATGTACGCGACCGACGATTGAGGGGCAAGATGAGGCACCCGGAGCCCGCGCAACGTCAACAAAAAACGCGGTTCGTTAGAACCGCGTAAGATAGTTGGAGCGGACAACGGGGCGTCCGCGTATCCGCTTCGCGGATCCGCACCGGCTTCGACCGCCTGCCGGCGACCTCGCCAGCTCGCTACAAACGCTCCGCGTTTGCTTAACGCTCGCTCCCTCTCGGGTTCGAGCCCATGCGATGGATACAAAAAAGCCCGGCTACCGTAGTAGCCGGGCTGTTGCGTTTGGAGCGGACAACGGGGCTCGAACCCGCGACCCCAACCTTGGCAAGGTTGTGCTCTACCAACTGAGCCATGTCCGCATATGTAAAACAAAACGAGCGCCGGAGCGCCCGGATGTTGCCTGGAGGCGAAGCCCGGATTCGAACCGGGGGTAAAGGCTTTGCAGGCCTCTGCCTTACCACTTGGCCACTTCGCCGAAAAAGGACCGCCTAAACGGTCCGGAAATGCAATGGAGCGGACAACGGGGCTCGAACCCGCGACCCCAACCTTGGCAAGGTTGTGCTCTACCAACTGAGCCATGTCCGCTTGCGGGTTATTAATTTACGCGAGTTGTCCAAAAGACGCAAGTACTTTTTTCAAAAAACTTGTCTGCCGTATGTTCTTAATAGCTAAACGCGCTAAAGCGATTGGCTAGGCACACGATTCCAACGCTCCGCTAAACAGCTTCACCATCTGCACGCGCGTGCCGGCGCCGTCCGTACGACGAGCAACCTCCACGTTATCGACAAGCATACGCATAAGCTTGATGCCACGGCCGCGCTCCTCAGATGCGACCGGCTCGCTCGTTTCATCGATAGAATAGCCGGCACCTCGATCAAGCACCTCAACCACAACGCGATCGCCATAGGCCTGAACCGTCAGGACGCACCCGATACCGCCCGCATGGTCATAGGCATTACCCAGCGCCTCCCCCGACGCCAATGCGACATCGTAGCGCTCGTCACGGCGCAACGGAAGCGATTCAAGGAGTTCAGCGATGCGATGTCGGTAGTATGGAAGATTCTCGATACCCTGACGGACCTCGACGCTCTTACTCCAGCGAGGCAGCTCCCCCGCCGGAATGGCGGGAATAGACTCCCGTGCCGGCCCCGCGACATGAAGGATATCGACAAGACGAGCAATCTCCAAAAAGCGAACAACTTCACCTGATGCATTGACGAGCGAAAGCAGGCCTTCTCGCCTCATGAGCTCACGAGCGCGCGTAAGCAGGAATGCCAAGCCCGTCGAATCGATAAAGCTAACAGCCTGACAGTTGATGACAACACGACGCACGCCGCGGCCAATCAAAGCATCCAACCGCCGACGCAGCGCAGGCACCGTGGCGATGTCGATATCGCCTGGTGGCGTCAAAACCGCTATGTCATTCCACTCATTCATACGACCATAGTTCCCCAAAAAAGCCCACTCGATGCATTCGTTTCCCCAACCGTGCGGATTCAGCCCGCCCAGCGTCGTCTATGAACGACCCCGTAAAAACTCAAGGGACACCAATGCAATGTCATCGTCCAGCGCCGATTCGGTAAATTGGTCAAGCTCGCCCAAGACCTTGCCGCAGATTCCCGATACGCCCTCACCCGAGACAGAGAGCAGGAGGTCACGAAGGCGCTGCTCGCCAAAGAACGCTCCGGTGCGGTCGCGGGCCTCAATCGTTCCATCCGTATACATGAAGAGCATGTCACCAGGAGCGAACGTAAACACGCCCGTCTCGTAAACCATGCCTTCGAATGCGCCGATTACGCCCGATTGGCATCCAAGCAGTTCGACCTCTCCCCCACGGGCCACGCCGCCGCCCAGCGGCATCGACTCTGGCCTGATGACCATGGTCGGAGGATGGCCCGCCGAACAATACGTTGCGCGTCCGGCTTTAAGGTCAATCTTGGCGATAAAGGCCGTCACGAACGTCTCGACCCTCGAAAAGCCCATGAGCATGCTGTTAAGGGAGCGTGCCATGCGGGCCGGGCCAGCGCCCTCCCAGGCATATGCCGTCAGGGCCGTCTTGACGAGCGCGGACATCGATGCGGCCTCAATGCCTTTGCCAGACACATCACCCAAAATCATGACGGCGCAGTCGTCGGGAAGTCGGATGAGCGTATAGAAATCACCGCCGACCAACGCCGAGTTCGTGGCCGACAGGTACACCGAATCGGTTGCGATACCCGGAACATCCCCCAGGGAATTCCTCATGCCGATCTGGAGGGTCTGAGCGATATGGCGCTCCTCGCGCTTTTGAGATTCGCCTTCGTAGATCAGTTCAAAGTCATGCGCCAAGTGCACCAAGTAGTCATATTCAAGGTCATCAATCGGCTCTTGGCTACCATCACGAAGCAGCAGCGCGCGCGTCGTCGGGCTCTTCGCAACAGAAGCAGGAACAATCGCGTCGTTACTGTGCTTGCCATCACCCTCAGAGCGCGGGCGCCCCGCCTCGATGCCGGAGTCGACGTAGAGACCTTGACAAGGCAGACCATGCGCCCTAAGCCAGCCTCCCATAGGCATCGATTCGTCAACGCGAGTTATACGGACGTGTTTAAGGTCCTCGGCACTCGTACCTCCCAAAACAGATGCCTCAAAGCCATCAGGTCCAGCCCCCAGACGTGCCGCTGGCGCCGTCGTGGAAAAGAAAAGCTTCTCGGGATCGTCCGGCAAAGCAACGCGACTGCCGCCTTCAAAATCTATGACGTAGGAATCCAGACTGGCGTCATACTCAACAGGGCAAAAATGGCAGTTAAGCATATTGCAGATCTCGGACGATACCGCCTGGGTAGCCGCGGCGGAATCGTCTAGAAAGGTAAACAACTCATCACGCAAGACATTGAGCGAGCGGCCAAGCTCGGCCGTGCGACGGGAGCGAAGGCTCGATGCCATGCCGACCAGCTGGATAGACAGGTAATCGCAAATGACCTCGAGTACATTAACGTCATAGGCGAGCGGTGCTTGAGGGCGTTTCCAACCAACTTCCAGCACGCCAAGAATCTGCGTACCGTAAAAAACGGGAAGACAGATCTCGCTGCGGTACGGAGGCATATCCTGCATGCGCAACAGGTGCTTAGAACGATTGTCCAAGTCCATAAACATACCGGAGGCGGCCTTATCACCCTCAAGGTCCTGTTGAATCGACAAGCGACAGGCACGCGACTCACGAAGAACATACGTCGGAATGCCAGCGCCATACGGCAAAAACTCAGGCAGGTAGCTGTCGTACAGCTCCTTGGAAACACCGCGAAGTTTAAAACCGCCGCTCTCAGAAAAATAGATAGCGGCACCCGAAGCATCGAGCGTTCCTACAAGCTGGTTCAAAACGGTATCAAGTAGGCTGGGCAGCTCATCGGAGCCCACGGTACTCATAATGACCGAGAGCGTGCCAGAGAGGCGCTTGTTCGCCACTCTAAGCTCCGAAAGCGCACGCTTGAGCTGGCGGTCGTGCGAATACTGTTCTTCGATGCTATGGAGCGCCACCAGGACACGTGGCGCGCGGCGCCCAAAGATGCGTGGAGGCGTTACGGAGCCCGCACGAACCAAGACGGGGATAAAGGAGCCGTCACTCAGCTTGAGCATCAGTTCGTTCTCGGAGCCATCAGTTTCAAATGGCAGACGATGTTCCGTCGCACGTTCAAAAGCGGACGAGTACAGGACGTCTTTAACATCTCCACCGATGACGTCGGCGCGTTCCTCGCACATCAAACCAAGTAAGCGATTATTCACATGCAGAATGGTTCCGTCGAGCTCGCAGATGATGACAGCATCGCTCGTGATCTCGACTAGTTGGGCAACGTCTGCCCACTCGTTGCGTTCAAGCGTTTCCATCGTGGACCCCACCGTCTATCGGTAACAAAAAAGCCTCCGAAGAGGCTTCTCAAATGCGATGGTGTCGGAGGCGGGACTTGAACCCGCATGACCAAAAAGCGGTCACTAGCACCTCAAGCTAGCGCGTCTGCCAATTCCGCCACTCCGACATGCTATGTTGTTGATTCGCGGTTCGTTTTGTTGGACCCGCGCGTTCAACGAGGAAAATAATAACCTATGATTCGAGAACTGTGCAAGCACTTTTTTCAAAAAAGTTTACGAATTTGTAAATGCGCTGGTAGATCTATATGTTCGGCCCCGAATCGGTGTTGCCTCCCGGCGCGTCCTCGGGCATGAGCGATATTTTGTTGCGCACTTCGTGCTGCAAAATATCGCTCCCCCTGCGGAATGCGCCGGGAGGCAACACCGATTCGGGGCCTGCAAATACATACTTCAGGCACAGTTCTCAAACATGTTCTGGGGGCTGATGCAAATTTGGTGGCTCGGCTAAGCCGAGCCCTTATATAAGGAGGCCGGAGCCAAAGCTCCGGCCTCACTCAATTTCTCATCAGATTAAGTAAGCGATCAAGGAATCGCACTCCTCCTGCCGAGTTGCCGCAGGGCCCGCCCTGAAGTTATTTTTCAGAACACTCCGCAGGACGCAAGAAACCCCCGCCGCACGAAGTGCGCAGCGGGGGTTTCTTGCATGTCCGAGGACGTTCTGAAAAATAACTTCAGGGCGGGCCCGAACGATAACAACCGACTACAGGTCGATGTGCGATTCCTTGATCGGGAACGGCTCCGCGAAGTGGCACGCGCAGCAGTGACCCGGTGCGACTTCCTTAAACTCGGGAAGCTTCTCAGAGCAAATACCCTGCGCGATCGGGCAGCGGGTGTGGAAACGGCAACCGGTCGGCGGATCCAACGGTGACGGCGGATCGCCGGCGAGGATGATGCGCTTACGGGTCTTCTGGATATCCGGATCGGGAACCGGCACGGCAGACAGCAGCGACTGCGTGTACGGATGGTGAGGCTCGCTATAGAGCGTCTTCCAGTCCGAAACCTCAACCATCTTACCCAGATACATAACGGCAACGCGATCGGAAATGTGCTGCACGACGGACAGGTCGTGAGCGATAAACAGATACGCGGTACCGAACTTGTCCTGGAGTTCCTTGAGCAGGTTCAGAACCTGGGCCTGAATGGACACATCCAAAGCGGAAACCGGCTCGTCGCAGATGATCAGCTTGGGCTTCAAAGCGAACGCGCGGGCGATGCCGACACGCTGACGCTGACCGCCGGAGAACTCATGAGGATAACGGTTGATGTGCTCGGGGTTCAGTCCGACAACGTCGAGAAGCTCGCGGACGCGCTCAATGCGCTCCTCCTTGGTGCCCACGCCGTGAATGGTCATGGGCTCGGAGACGATCTCACCGATGGTCATACGAGGGTTGAGCGAAGCATAAGGATCTTGGAAGATAAACTGCATCTCGCGACGCATGTCCTTGATCTCATGCTTGCTCATCTCGGCAACATCTTTACCCTGGAAGAACACCTTACCGGCGGTCGGCTTGGTCAGGCGCATGATAGTACGGCCCGTGGTGGACTTACCGCAACCAGACTCGCCAACCAGACCGAAGGTCTCGCCAGGATAAATCTCAAAAGAGATGTCATTTACAGCAGAGACGACACGCTTGGAGAAGCGCTTGGCGAACATGCCGGACTCTGCGGGGAACTCCTTAGAGAGGTGCTCGACCTTCAGCAGTGGAGTGCGCTCGTTATTGTCTGCCATTTACGCCTCGCCTCCCTTCTTGGAATCCTTGCGCGTACGGGACGTCTCAGGAGCGTTCTTGAGAAACTCGGGGTCACCGGAGTAGTGGCACGCAGAGTAATGACCAGACTCGGTGACAACGCGCTCGGGGCGCTGCTTGCGGCACTTATCGGTCGCATAGGGACAACGAGGCGAGAACACGCAGCCCTCGGGCAGGTTCATGAGCGAAGGCGGGTTGCCGTGAATCGGCGTAAGCGGCTTCTTCTCTTCGATGGCCTGCTCCGGGATGGAGCGGATAAGGCCCCAGGTGTAGGGGTGGCGGCTCTCGTAGAAGATTTCCTCAGCAGTACCGAACTCGACGGGACGGCCGGCGTACATAACCATGATCTTGTCGGCCATGTCGGCGACGACGCCCAGGTCATGGGTAATCATGATGATGGCGTTGCCGTTCTTCTCCTGCATTTCCTGCATAAGCTCAATAATCTGAGCCTGAATGGTAACGTCCAGGGCAGTCGTGGGCTCGTCGGCAATCAGAATATCGGGATCGCAGGCAAGAGCCATGGCAATCATGACGCGCTGACGCATACCGCCAGAGAACTGGTGCGGATACTCATTGACGCGCTTCTCGGGCTCGGGAATACCAACGAGGTCCAAAAGCTCGGTGGCACGCTTGAGCGCCTCCTGCTTGGAGTAGCCGCGGTGCAGACGAAGGCCCTCGCCCACCTGTTTGCCGATCTTATAGACCGGGTTCAAGGAGGTCATAGGATCCTGGAAGATCATCGCGATATCGTTACCGCGAATGTGCTGCATCTCTTCCTCGGTCATTTCGAGGATAGAACGACCGCGATAGCGAACGTCGCCGCCCTCAATCTTTCCCGGAGGCATCGAGATGAGGCCCATGATGGTCATGGCGGTCACGGACTTACCGGAGCCGGACTCACCGACGACACCCAGGGTCTCGCCGCGATCGAGCGTGTAGGACACACCGTCGACAGCGCGAACGACGCCATCCTCGGTGTGGAAATACATCTTAAGGTCATCGACCTCGAGCAGATGCTGGCCCTCGGGAACCGGCTGGTCCTTCAGGTCCACATAGTTCTTGTTCTTCTTCATCCTTATGCGTCCTTCATCTTGACGTCGAGGGCGTCGCGCAGACCGTCACCCAGCAGGGTGAAGGCGAGCACCGTCGAGAGAATTGCCAGACCGGGCATGATCATCATCCAGGGAGCAGTCAGAAGATACTGCTGACCGTCCTGAATCATGGAGCCCCACGAAGGCGTAGGCGGAATAACGCCCATGCCGAGGAAGGACAGAGCGGACTCGGTCAGAATGGCGCCACCAATGTTCATAGTCGCGTAGACCACGATGGAGGCAACGGAGTTCGGGAAGATGTGACGCACGACGATACGAGCATCGGATGCACCCATCGCGCGCGCAGCGTCAACATAGTCGTTTTCCTTGACCGTCAGAATCGCGGATCGGAAGACGCGCGCAATAGAAGGCCAGCCGAGAATACCGATGGCGATAAAGACGTTCTGAAGACCACGGCCGATAACGGCGATCATGGCGACGACGAATAGCACGTACGGGAACGCTAGGAAGATATCCGCAAAGCGCATGATGATCGTATCCCAGATTCCGCCGTAGAAACCGGCCAGAGCACCCATGACCAATCCGATCACCGTGGAGATGGCGGTGGCCATAATGCCGACGGACAGCGAAACGCGTGCACCGTAGATAACGCGGACGAGAATGTCGCGACCAAGGGCGTCGGTACCAAACGGGTGCTCGGCACACGGAGCCAGCAGCGACGTCTCGGCCATGGTGGTCGAGTCGGAAGCCGTCGGCGAACCGAGCCAGGGCTTAGCCCACAGATCTGCGGTCAGGGCAACCACAACGACGATGATGATCCAGCAGACACCGATAACGGCGAGCTTGTTCTTACGAAGACGCTTAAAAGCGTCGCCCCACAGTGTGCGGGACTTAGCGGGAGCAGATGCGGCCTTGGTGGCGGTAGCCTGCCCCTGAGACTGAGAATCAGTTTCCTGCATGTGACGTACCTCCCTTAGGCCTTATCCGACGGACCGCCAAGGCGGATGCGCGGGTCGAGGAATGCATAGCTAATGTCGACGAGCAGGTTGATCACCATGACGACGACAACGATGAGCGTAACGCCGCCCATAACGATGGGCCAGTCACGCATGCTGATGGCGCGGTAGACCTCAGAGCCGATACCGGGCCAGTTAAAGACCGTCTCGGTCAGGATGGCGCCCGAAAGCATGCCACCGAAGTCGACACCAATATAGGTAACGACGGGGATGAGTGCATTCTTAAGCGCATGCTTGATGATGATCGCGCGATTGGAGAGACCCTTAGCCTTTGCCGTGCGGATATAATCCTGGTTCATGACGTCGAGCAGCTGCGAGCGCATGATGCGGGCAGCATAGGCGGTCGAAACCGAAGCCAGCGTAATGGTCGGAAGCACATAGTGCATCCAATCCTGATACTGAGAGCTGGAACCGCCGGCACCCGAGATCGGCATGGAGAATGCACCGCCCGTGGCGTCCTTGAGGATGACGCCAAAGAACAGCTGCAGCAGCATACCGAGCCAGAAGGCAGGAACGGCAACGAGGATTGACGTGGTCAGCGTTACCAAAATATCCCAGAAGGAGTAACGCTTTACTGCCGAAATGATACCCGCACCGATACCCATGATTGCCTCGAGCACGATGGCGCACGCGGCAAGTTTGACCGTATACGGATACTTCTGGGCAAAGATTTCCGCAACCGGCAGCTTGCGCTGATACGAATTGCCCAGATCGCCATGAAGCAGACCATTCATGTAATTCAAGTATTGGTCCACAAGCGACGTTGGAACGGGATCGCCGTTCTCGTCAAGGATCGCGTTGCCGTCCTCGTCCGCCTGGACCAGGTGATAGCGCACGCGAAGTTGAAGCTCCACCTCGGGGGACAGAGCCTTGTCTCCACCGATCAGCTTGATCGGATCTCCCGGCACGATGTTCTGGAGGGCGAACAGAATCAGCGTTACGCCCAAAAATACCGGGATGAACTGAAGCACACGTTTAACGATGTACTTACCCATACCACTCCCCTATCTAGGGATTAACCTAAATGGGATGCCGATCGCCAGACCGGCATCCCAAAATTACCATCAGCCAGTTTACCCCAGGTTAGGGAGAACTGTATGTTTCCCATGAGGTCTACGTAAATACTTGACCCTCACGGAAGCTGCAAACTCTTAGGCGAGCTCGGCGGTACCCAGCTCGGCGTGCTTCTGCGGATCGACATAGAGGTGCTTGATGCGATCGGAGCCAGCGATGGTGTGCGTGTAGAACATCACCGGGATGACCGGGCAGTCGGCAGCGACCATTGCGTCGGCCTCCTGCATCTTAGCGACGCGCTCTTCGTCGTCAACCGTGGTACGGGCCTCGTCGACCTTGGCGTCGAACTCGGGGTTGTTGTAACCAGAGCGGTTGTCGCCACCGAGGGAGTCGGAGTGGAACAGCGGATACAGGAAGTTGTCCATGATCGGGTAGTCGGCAATCCAGCCCAGACGACCGAACTGATAGTTGAAGTTCTGGTACTGCTCGAGCAGCGCAGACCACTCAGGAGTATCGGAGACGGCGGTAACGCCGACCTTGGCGAGGTCGCCGATGATGGACTCCATGATCTCCTTGTGGCCACCGTCCTGGTTGTAGGAAAGGGTCACGTTAATGCCACGATCGCCGTTAGCGCCAGCGGGAGCAACCTTGTCGAGGTACTCGTTAGCCTTGTCGACGTCGTAGGCGCAGAACTCCCATGCGCCCTCCTTGTAGCCATCGATGCCCGGAGGAACAATGCCGTCGGCGGGGGTACGGGTACCCTTGAAGATGGTCTTGCAGATGGCCTCACGGTTAATGGCCAGGGAGATACCCCTGCGCAGGTCGGCGTTGTTGAACGGCTCAGCCGTGGTGTTGCAGGTCAGGTAGTAGGTGGAAGGCTCGGCGCCGAGCAGCATGCGCTCGCCGTCGCCCATGGTGTAGCCGTCCTTGGACACGCCGCGATCCTTCTTGGCAGCGTCGATCTGAGCAACGGGAACGTCGCAGATGTCAAGGTTACCGGCCTGGAACTCCTTGTAGGCGGTCTCCACGTCCTTGATGACCTGGAAGTGGATGCCATCGATCTTGGCCTTGTCGCCATAGTAATCGTCGAACTTCTTGAGGTTGATCTCCTGACCGTCCTCCCACTTGCCGTCCATCATGAACGGGCCGTTACCGACCGGTGCAAGATAGAAGCTCTTGGCATCGGACTCGGCGCACTCGGGAACCGGGGCCAGAGCCGGGTGAGAGGCGACGAAGGGGAAGTCGGCGTAAGCGGAAGACAGCTTAACGACGAGGGTCTCATCGTCGGGGCAGGTAACACCGCTGAGCTCGGTGGCATTACCGGCAAGCAGGTCGTCATAGCCCTCGACCATGGAAAGGTGATAGGAGACCTCGGAAGGGCCGTACTCGGTAGCGATGGCCGACTTGGTGTTGACCAGACGCTCCCAACCGAGTTTGAAGGACTTGGAGGTAACGTCGTCACCGTTGTGGAACTTGGCCTTCTTGATCTTGAAGGTAAACTCGGTGGCGTCGTCGTTGGCCTCGAAGGACTCGCAAGCCAGCGGAACGATCTCGCCCTTCTCGGCGTCATAAGAGGTCAGAGCGTCAAAGAGCTGGTACTCGACCTGAGTGCCCTGGTCCTCCTGGACATTGTAGGGGTCGATGCAGACCGGGTTGTTGATGTAGAAGTTCAGCGTCGAACCGGACTCAGAACCGGAAGTGTCGCCGCCCTTCTTGCCGCATGCGGCAAGAAAAGCCATGGAGCTCGCAGCGAGGGTGCCGCCAACAAAGGCGCGACGACCCATAACGGGCTGGTGGAACATAGAATCAGCCATGCCATCCTCCTTATGAGATAGGACAAAGAAATGTTCAGTCGGACATATGTCGAGACAATCCGATCCGAACCATCAAAACGCCGCCCGCTGCTATGGCTGGTTATGCACAACGAACCAACGTTTCGCAATACAGTAGCGCATTTTATGCACGATTTGGGGCTAATTCCGGTTAACGGTCGAGAATTTCTTTAGTTGGGCGAAGTATGTGGGGATATTTTGACTCTGTTACAAATATGTAAACAAAAAGGGTCCCGCACATGCGAGACCCATTGCAAACGTATATACGCCGATGCTTAGTAGCCGACGATGCCCTGCGGGAAGAAGAACATGCACAGGACGACGCACACGGCAAAAACAACGGCCATAATTACCGTCAGACGATCGAGGTTCTGCTCCATGACGCCCGTGGCAGAGCTGGAGTTATACAGCGAGCTAGCGATCATATCCGAAACGCCGGTGCCCTTACCGGAATGCATCAGGACGAGAATCGTCAGCGCCACGGCAGAGACAGCCCAAACGACAAACAGAAGAATCTGGAACGGACCCATAGATAAGCTCCTTAATAGAACAGTTTAAACTCCAGTACTGTACCACAATTCCCCGCTCTCCCCTACCTGCCACTCAAGGACGGGGTGGAAATGGCAGAAATACCAAAAAGGGGATTGTCCGGTTGTGGACAACCCCCTTACTAGAAAACGGTATTTGTTTTCTATTAGGCCTCGGTGGCGAGCACGCGACCCGTCATCTCGGCGGAAGGCTCAATACCAGCCATGGTGAGCATAGTCGGAGCGATATCGGAAAGACGGCCGTCCTCGATACCGGTGAGCTTGGCCTTCTCATCAACGATGATGAACGGCACACGGTTGGTGGTGTGAGCAGTGAACGGATGCTTGGAACCGTCGGAAGCAACGTCAAACATGTGGTCGGCGTTGCCGTGGTCGGCGGTGATCAGCGCAAAGCCGCCCTTGGCGAGAATCGCCGGGACAACCTTAGACAGGGCATCGTCAACAGCCTCGACGGCCTTAACGGCGGCGTCGAAGACACCGGTGTGACCAACCATGTCGCAGTTCGCGAAGTTCACGATGTAGAAATCAGCGCGATCCTCGTTAATAGCGGCGACGAGCTTCTCGGTAACCTCGGGAGCGCTCATCTCGGGCTGCAGATCGTAGGTAGCGACCTTGGGGGAAGCGACGAGCACGCGTTCCTCGCCCTCCTTGGGCTCCTCGATGCCGCCGTTGAGGAAGAACGTCACGTGGGCGTACTTCTCGGTCTCGGCAGTGTGCAGCTGCTTCAGGCCGTTGGCGGCGATAACGTCGGCCAGGACGTTCTCGGGGAACGTCTTGGGGAAGGCGACCTCGACGTCAAACGTCGGATCGTACTCGGTCATCGTCACAAAGTGCGAAAGCTTGATCTGCTCGCGCTCAAAGCCGTCGAACTCCTTGTCCGTGAACACGCGGGTCATCTGACGGGCGCGGTCGGGACGGAAGTTGAAGAAGATGGCCGCGTCGCCCTCGTGGATGCCCTCGTTGTGGGCAGCGAAGGGCTCGACGAACTCGTCGCCGCGCGGGTCCTTCTCGTAGTAGGCCTTGATGCCGGCAACGGGGTCGACATCGGCATCGGACGCATTGACCATGACGTCGTAGGCACGCTGGATGCGCTCCCAACGGTTGTCGCGGTCCATCGCCCAATAACGACCCGAGACGGTGGCAACGCGAGCGTCGCAACCGGTCTCCTCGGAAATCTTGGCCAGGAAGGCGCAGAACTCGCTCATGTAGCCAGCACCGGACTGCGGGTCGACGTCGCGGCCATCCATGAAGGCGTGGACACGGACGGTCTTGACACCATGCTCGGCAGCCATCTTGACCAGAGCCTCGACGTGGTTCATATGGGAATGAACACCGCCAGGGCTCATAAGGCCCATAAGGTGAAGGGTCTTGCCGTCAGCCTTGACGTCGTCCATGGCCTTGACAAAAACCTCGTTCTTGGCGATGGAGCCGTCCTTGATGGCATTGTTGATGCGCGAAAGCTCCTGGAACACGATGCGGCCGGCACCGATGTTGAGGTGACCCACCTCGGAGTTACCCATCTGGCCGTCGGGAAGGCCCACGTCCTCGCCCGAAGCACCGAGCGTGGTGTGGGGGTACTTCTCGTACAGGCCATCAAGGAAGGGCGTCTTGGCAGCGGCGACGGCGTTCTCGCCATCGGCCGGAGCAAGGCCGCAGCCATCCATGATAATCAGGAGTGCAGGAAGATGACGTTGTGCCATATGTCCTACTCGCCTGCCTTGACGACCATAGAGGCGAAGTCGCCAGCCTTGAGCGAAGCGCCGCCCACGAGGGCGCCGTCAACGTCGGGCTTGGCGACGAGCTCGGCGATGTTGCCGGGCTTGGCGGAACCGCCATACAGCACGCGGATGCCGTTAGCGAGCTCCTCGCCGAACATCTCTTTGAGGGTCTCACGGATAGCACCGCAAACCTCCTGAGCGTCCTCGGCGGTAGCGGTCTTGCCGGTGCCGATGGCCCAGATGGGCTCGTAGGCGACGACGACCTGCTTGGGGCAGGTGATCTCAAGACCAGCAAGGCCAGCCTTGACCTGGTTCACGACGTGCTCGACATAGGTGCCAGCCTCGCGGACCTCGAGGGACTCGCCGCAGCAGAAGACGGGAACAAGGCCGGCGGCAACGAGAGCCTTGGCCTTCTTGTTCTGGTCCTCGTCGGTCTCGTGGAAGTAGTCGCGACGCTCGGAGTGGCCGATGATGCAGTAGGTGCAGCCAGCGGACTTGAGCATGTCGCAAGAGGACTCACCGGTGAAGGCACCCTTGGCCTCCCAGTACACGTTCTGTGCACCGAGGGCGATGGGGGCAGCCTGAATGCGGTCATGAACCGTGGTGATGTCGATGGTCGGAGGGCAGACGAGCACCTCGACGCCAGCCGGAACCTCGGGCAGAGCCTGAGCCAGCTCGTCGGCGAGCTTGGCAGCCTCGGCGACGTCGTTGTTCATCTTCCAGTTACCAGCGATAAGAAGGGTGCGATTAGGCATCGAGAAGCGCCTCCACTCCGGGCAGGGCCTTACCCTCGACGAGCTCCATGGAAGCGCCACCACCGGTGGAGATCCAGCTCATCTTGTCGGCCAGGTTGAACTTGTTGACAGCTGCGACAGAGTCGCCACCGCCGATGATCGAGGTGCAGTCGGCCTCGGCGACAGCCTCGGCGATAGCCTGGGTGCCGTGAGCAAAGTTGTCGAACTCGAAGACGCCCATGGGGCCATTCCAGAACACGGTCTTGGCGCCCTTGACGGCCTCGGCGTAGAGCTCCTCGGTCTTGGGGCCGATGTCCATGCCCTCACGATCGTCGGGGATAGCGTCGGAAGCGACAACCTCGGGGACAGCGTCCTCGCCAAAGTGATCGGCAACGCGGTTGTCGATGGGGAGCAGGATCTTGACGCCCTTCTCCTCGGCCTTCTTGAGCATCTCGCCGGCGCGCTCGACCCAGTCCTCTTCCTTGAGGGACTGACCAACGGACAGGCCCTGAGCCAGGAAGAAGGTGTAGGCCATGCCGCCACCGATGATCAGGGTGTCAGCGGAGTCGATGAGGTGATCGAGAACGCCGATCTTGGAGGAAACCTTGGAACCGCCGACGATGGCGACGAAGGGACGCTCGGGCTCGGCGAAGATGCCGGTCAGCGTGTCGACCTCCTTCTCGAGCAGGAAGCCAGCGACGGCAGGCAGGTAAGCGGCGGGGCCCACGACGGAACCCTGGGCGCGGTGAGCGGTGCCGAAGGCATCGAGAACGAAGACGTCACCATAGGAAGCGAGCTTCTTGGCGATCTCGGGATCGTTCTTCTTCTCACGCTTGTCAAAACGGACGTTCTCGAGAACGAGGACCTTACCCGGCTCGACGGCGGCGACAGCCTCAGCAGCCTTCTCGCCGTAGGTGTCGGCGACAAAGGCAACGTCGAGACCAGAGAGCTCGGCGAGCTTCTTGGCGACGGGCTCGAGGGACAGCTCGGGCTGGAAGCCGGTGCCCTCGGGACGGCCGAGGTGGCTCATGAGGATGACGCGAGCGTTGTGTTCAACGAGGTAGTTGATGGTGGGCAGGGCAGCCTTGATACGGGTGGTGTCGCCAACGACGCCATCCTTGATAGGCACGTTAAAGTCAACGCGGACGAGAACGCGCTTTCCGTCGACATCGATGTCGCGGACGGTCTTCTTGGTAAAGGCCATGTTTGCTTCTACCTTTCGTACGTGTCTGCCTCCCATTACGGCAGACGATTTCTTATAAAAAGGGCGCGACCCTAGGGTGTAAGCCCCATAAGGCCGCGCCCTTCTTTAGACGCTCAACGAGCTATTCGCTAAAAGCTAAATTAAGCAACGAACTTCTCGAAGTACTTGATGGTGCGGACCATCTGAGAGGTGTAGGAGTTCTCGTTGTCGTACCAAGAGGTGACCTGAACGAGGGTCTGGCCGTTGCCGAGGTCAGAGCACATGGTCTGAGTGGCGTCGAAGATGGAGCCGTGGGTCTCGCCGATGATGTCGGTGGAGACGATGTCGTCCTCGTTGTAACCGAAGGTCTCGGAGATGGTGGCAGCGTAGGCCTTCATAGCAGCGTTGACCTCGTCGACGGTGACCTTCTTGTCAACGACAGCGTAGAGGTTGGTGATGGAGCCGGTCGGCGTCGGGACGCGCTGGGCGGCACCGATGAGCTTACCGTTGAGCTCGGGGAGAACCAGGCCGATAGCCTTGGCAGCACCGGTGGTGTTGGGGACGATGTTGACGGCGCAGGCGCGGCTACGACGCTTGTTGCCCTTGCGCTGCGGGCCGTCGAGCGGCATCTGGTCGCCAGTCCAGGCGTGAATGGTGGTCATGATGCCGGACACGATGGGAGCGAAGTCGTTCAGACCCTTGGCCATCGGGGCGAGGCAGTTGGTGGTGCAGGAAGCAGCGGAGATGATGTTGTCCTCAGCGGTCAGCGTCTCGTGGTTGACGTTGTACACGATGGTGGGCAGATCGCTGCCAGCCGGAGCGGAGATGACGACCTTCTTGGCGCCAGCGTTGATGTGGGCCTGAGCCTTAGCCTTGCTGGTGTAGAAGCCGGTGCACTCGAGAACGACGTCGACGTCGAGGTCGCCCCAAGGCAGGTTGTTGGCGTCGGCCTCCTTGTAGATCTTGATCTCCTTGCCGTCAACGGTGATGGAATCCTCGCCAGCAACGACCTCGTGATCGCGAGCGTAGTTGCCCTGCGTGGAGTCGTACTTCAGCAGGTAAGCGAGCATATCGGGAGAGGTGAGGTCGTTGATAGCGACGATCTCGGAGCCCTCATGACCGAACATCTGACGGAAGGCCAGACGACCGATGCGACCGAAGCCGTTAATAGCAACCTTTACTGCCATTGTGTCTCCTTTCGTAAGGCCCCCGCAAGCTACAGCGCCTGCCGTTGAGGCCCACAAACTAACCACTCGCCTAATATACCTTTTTTTTGACTTGAATTTCACGAGAATGCTCGAAATTGAAAATCAAATTTGTGTTAAAACGCTTTAAAGAATATAATAGCAGCTAAATCCGTATATAAGTCGATACTTTAACCTACCTGTTTGCTTCAATGAGCTTTTCAAGCCTCAAAACTCGATGGTAGAGGGCAGACTTCGACAAGGGAGGGTCAGCCATCTCCCCTAAATCACGCAGCGAAAGATCGGGATAGCGCTCGCGCAGGTCGCAAAAGACCGCCAAGGCATCCGGAAGCGTGTCGCGCAAACCCCGCTGTTCGAGCTCATCGATAAGCGCAAGCTGATGTTGGGCAGCACCGGCGCTTCTGGTCTGGTTGGCGAGCTCGGCGTTCACGCGACGGTTCACATCGTTCTTAACCAACTTGACCGCGCGCGCCTCCTCAATCTCGGCAACGCTGCGCTTGGCACCAATCAGCTTTAAAAGATGCTCGATTTCCTCGGCGCTCTTAATGTACACGGCATATGACCCCCGCCGTGCATTAACACGAGCATGGACCCCAATCTGCTCCAACAGATCGCAAAGCCCCTTGGCATATTGCTCGCCCTGCACCGCGATCTCCAAATGAAAGTCGCCGCGGGGATCGGCCACGAAACCGCCCGCGATGAGCGCGCCGCGGATGTAGGCAAGCCTGCAGCAAGGACGGGCAACGATATGTCGGGGTACGCCGGCGACAAGTCCTCCCCTACGGTCGAGGATACCCAGCAGAACCAAGGCCTTATCCAGGTCTGGCTGATCAGGCAAGGTGATGAGGTAGTTTCGAACCTTATGCAAGACAGATTTGCGGACGGTGAACTCCGTTTTGAGCTTAAGGATACGATGCGTCAGCGTGATCATCGTGCGCGCGACGGCTCCCGTCTCAGTCGCAACCGTCAAACGATACCGCCCAGAGCCGGCAAGCGAGAGCGTACCACTCACGCGCGTGAGGGCGGCGAGCGTCGACAAGTCGCAGTATTCACATTCGGGTTCGCAGCGCGCAAGCTCGTCGCGCACCTCAGCGGTAAACGACATGCAGGCCTATGCCTTCGTGTTGGCGCGCGACAGGTCGCGGTGGGAGATGCTCACATGATACTGAGCGCCTTCCAGGTAACGGGCCGTGGCCTCGGCAATGGCAACGCTGCGGTGCTGGCCGCCCGTGCAGCCGATGGCGATAGAAAGCTGCGGCTTACCCTCCGCGATATAGCCCGGCATCACCGTATCGAGCAGCTGTGTCCAAGCCTTCCAAAACTCCTGCGTCTTGGGATGGTCCAGAACAAAATCGGAGACCTTTTTATCGAGACCGGTCATCGTGCGCATCTCGGGATCGTAGAACGGATTAGGCAGGAAGCGGACGTCGATCATAATGTCCGCCTCAACGGGCATGCCGTGCTTAAAGCCAAACGAGAACACGTGGACGTCCATGAGCTGCTGGTCGGACAGCTCGGAAAATGCCATACGCAGCTTGTTGCGCAGCGCAGAGGTGCGCAGACGGCTCGTGTCGATAATCATATCGGCTCGGTCGCGCACGCCCTGAAGCTGAAGGCGCTCGCGCTGAATGGCATCGGCCGTAGTCTCCCCCGGCTTGGCAATGGGATGACGGCGGCGATTTTCGCTGTAGCGACGAATCAGCACCTCGTCAGAAGCCTCCAGGAACACAATGTCGCAGCTCATCTCGCGCTCCTCGAGCGCGGCGACCGCATCGAGCAGCTCGTCAAACAGTCCCTGGCTACGCAAATCGCAGGTGACGGCGAGATGCCTGCCCACGCCCGTATTGATGCCGACGAGCTCGGCAAGCTGGGCGATGAGACGCGGAGGCAGGTTATCGATGCAAAAATAGCCCATATCCTCGAACACGTGCATGGCCTGTGTGCGGCCTGATCCGGACATTCCGGTGATGATGACGATATCGGGGATGCGCTCCGAGCGCTCCGCCGCATCCATGGCATCTCCCTTTTGCATGTGCTGCCTCCCAAAAACAAGCGCGGGACCCAGCAACCCGGATCCCGCGCGGTCAATTGCCTATATTGAGTATACCGCCCCGAGCGGATACGAGGCCTGTCTTACGCCTCAAGCGCAGCCTTGAACCAACTCGTAATACTCGTGGGGTGCGTGATGGCGGTGCCGACGACAACGGCCCAGGCGCCAGCATCGATCGCGGCGCGAGCCTCCTCGGGCGTATGCACGCGACCCTCGCAAATGATGGGAAGGCCGGGGAATTCCTCGGTCGCCTGACGCAGGAGCGGCAGATCGGGGCCATCGGCCATGGTGCAGTCGATGGCGGCGACACCGTGAGAAAGCGTGGTGGATACAAGGTCGAAGCCCATATCAACCGCACGGCGAATGTCCTCGATGGTGGCACAATCCGCCATCAGGAGCACACCCTCCTCGTGCAGCGGGCGGAAGGTATCCTCGACCGACTTGCCGTCGGGACGCGGGCGATCGGTGGCGTCGATCGCCACGATATCGGCACCCGCAGCAACGCAGGCGCGAGCGTGACGCAGCGTCGGCGTGATGTAAACGCCCTCGTGCCCATCCTTCCACAGGCCGATGACGGGAACCTCACAGCGACCCTTAATGGCGGCAATGTCGGCAAGGCCCTGGCAGCGAATGGCGGCGGCGCCGCCGAGCTCGCAAGCACGCGACATTTGAGCCATGGTCTCGGGCGTACGAAGCGGCTCGCCCATATACGCCTGAACGCTCACGACGAGCTTGCCCTTCAGGGATTGAATCAAAGGATCGACGGTCATAAGGCTGCAACCTTTCTCAGAACAGCCTCCCGAGGCGTGTTGTCTCGAGAGGCTCCTACAGAAGATACGTTTACTTCAACGAGGCAAGAAGATGCTCAGCGGCACCGATGAGCGGAGCATCGCCCTCCAGAGAACCGATGAGGATCGGCGTGTCCTGAAGCGGATCGAGCGCCTGGCTGGCATAGCCCTCATGCACCGAATCCTTCCACGTCTGTGAACGCCAATCGGGACCTTGGTGAATCACGCCACCCGAAAGCACGATGACCTCAGGGTCCAGGATGTTAGCGAGCGAGCCCAAGCTGGCCCCCAGCGCAAAGCCGGCGTCATGGATGACCTCGGTCGCCTTTACGTCGCCCGCACGGCACAGGTCGTTCACATCGCGACCGACCGAAGGACGGCTGGGGTCGACGCGACCAAAGCGCTCATCGTACATACGACCAATGGAAGTGCCCGAAGCAATCGACTCCAGATGGCCGGAACGCCCGCAGGCGCAGGGAATACCGGCGGCAGCCGAGCACTCGATGTGGCCCATATGGCCGGCAGCACCATGGAAGCCCTGCATCACGCGGCCGTTCTCGACATATGCGCCGCCAATGCCCGTACCGATGCCAAGACACAAGACGGAGAACTTGCCCTTGCCGACGCCCCAGTGGGCCTCGCCCAGAGCATGAGCCTGCACGTCGCCTACAACGGCAACGGGAAGACCGAGGTCCTCGCGCAGGCGCGGCCCCAACTGAACGCCGGACCAGCCGGGCATGATCTCGTTGGCATACGCGATGGCGCCCGTCTTGGGATCGACAACGCCGGCGGCACCGATACCGACGCCAAGGACCTCGACATCGGGATTCGCCTCGAGAGCAGCCTTGATGGACGCCTCGATACGCTGGAAGACGGCCTCGCCGCCCTCTTGGGCCTCGGTGGGAACCTCGGCCTCAAAAACGGGATGGGGCACGCTGCCGTCAGCCGGGTACTCCATGACGGCAGTCGCGATCTTAGTTCCGCCGATATCGACAGAGCAGACGTACTTGTTCTCCATGTCGCTCTCCTTAGGAGATAAAAAACAACTACAGGAAATGAAGGCTGCGTTATCGCCGCAGCTTGGTAAAGGTTTCCCGGGTGCCCGAGGTTGGGGTGAAAGCGGTCGGGCGTTGACCTAATGGGTCACGCTCGACCGCTTGAGCCCCAAGATCGGGTGCCCGGGGAAGCTTTACAGGAGACCGTTGTCCTGGAGGACCTTCTTAATCGCCTCGACGTTCTCGCCGGTCATGGCCTTCACCGGGCGCGGCATGGTCGGGCTGTCGAAGATGCCCATGAGGTTCATAGCGGTCTTGAAGGCGCCGACGCCACCGGCATAGCCCTGGACGCCCGAGGTGACATCCCAGATGTGCGAAATCTCATTAAGGCGATCCTGCTCGGCCTTGACGGTAGCCCAGTCACCAGCCTGAGCGGCCTTCCACTGACGCACGTAGCCCTCGGGCTCAACGTTGGCGAGACCCGGGACAGAGCCGTCGGCGCCACCGAGGTAAGCGCCGTCGACAACGACCTCGTGACCGGTGAGGATGCTCATCGGATGGCCGTTCTTCTCGTTCTCCTGAACGAGGTAGCGGAACGAGATGTCATCACCGGAGGAATCCTTGACGCCAGCAAGGACGCCCTCGGCGCCGAGCTTGGCAAGGAGCTTCCAGGGGAGTTTGGTGTGAACGCAGACGGGAATGTCATAGGCAAAGATGGGCAGGTCGAGTTCCTCGTGCAGGATGCGGAAATGCTCCTCGACCTCGGTCATGCCCTGCAGGGCATAGAACGGGCAGGTGGCGACGAGGGCATCGGCGCCCAGCTCCTGAGCGACCTTGCCGTGCTCGATCATGCGCTCGGTCTCGGTATCGATGATGCCGACCAGAACGGGAACGCGGTGGTCGACGATACGGACGGCCTCGGCGATAATCTGGCGACGGCGCTCGTCGGTGGAGAAGACGACCTCGCCCGAGGATCCCAGGAAGAACAGTCCATCGACGCCGGCGTCGATCATGCGGTTGATGCTGCGCTCAAAGGAGACAACATCGAGCTGGTGATCTTCGGTATCGGGAACAACGACGGGAGGGATAACGCCGGTGAATTTCTGAGTTGCCACAAGAATCTCCTTAGTTGTCTGGCGGGCGGCCCTGTGCCACCCACTCTTGTTGGCAGTGTCCAGGCCGCCTAGGCCAAAGAACACGGATAGAACGTTTGGTTAAAAAAGTCGACGACTTCGTTTTCGAACGCATTGATGCGCTCGTGAGCGTATTTGGCATAGATGATATGCCTCCGGTCACACTCAAGACCGTTGAATACGGCAAACTGATCCTTGGGATCGCTCACGGTATCCATAAGCGATGTGCCCATGAGCACCGATCCGCGCACCCGAGACGACAGCGCCTCGAGGCCGCCAGGAAGCGGATTGGCAACCGCCGTGCAGGCGAGGCCCCGCTCGTCCAGAGCAGAAACCGCCAGCGCGACTCCGCCGCCAAGACCCTCGCCCCATGCAAAGATGCGGTCGGGGTCCATGCCATCAAGATTGCGCGCCACCTTCGCCAGCGCGCAACCCCAACGGACGCGCTCGACAAAAGTGGGCGAAGAAATCCCCCGCTGCAGGTCGTCCGCACCAGCAACATCGTCATCCAGCGCGAGGACGGCATACCCCATGGCGGCAAATCTCGTCATGTGATGCCAGCCGCGCACAGGCCGATCGATGTCGTGGAACATCAGGCACAACGGCACGCGCTCAGATACTCGGGCACGACCGACAGGCTCGATCAAACGAGCGTGAATCGCATCGTCACCGAGCTCAAAGGAGACCTCCGAGTAACGGGCGCAGGGGTTAACAAAGTCAATCGCCGTAATGGCCAGGCCTTGAATCTCAAGATTCGAAGCGCATGTCTCTAAATCAGAAACATCTGCTTGGAAATCACCGCGCCAGTCCCGATATTCTGCGAGCCTTGACGAAACCGTTCCAGGAATTCCCACGAGCCCGGGGACAATCAGCTCGTCAACATTGCTCTCGCACTTAGACATGAGCCTCCCCTCCCTTGCAGAAAAACGGAATGATCAGATCGTCAAAATCCTGAATCTCCTCGTGGCCAAAGCCTTCAAAGAACTCATGACGCTTTTCGCAGGTCAGGTTGTTATAGACCGCAAACTGCGTCGCTGGCGGACAGACGATATCGGCTGTGCCGGTGCCAACCAGCACGGGGCATTTGACCATAGGGGCAAAGTTCTTGGAATCGAAGTACGCCAGCTTGGCATAGGCTTCGTCAATACGAGTCGAGTCCTCGTCAAACCAGCGAGACCAATAGCGCAGGCCCTCGTAGGCAATGTCGTCGGCATCCAAATCCCAGACCAGGCGGAAATCTGACAGGAAGGGATAGAGGATGGCGGCACGATTGATAAGCTCGCTGTTAAGCGCACAGGTCGCAATGCCCAAACCGCCGCCCTGCGACGCGCCGTTCACAAACACACGGGAAAGATCGATGCCCTCGAGCTCGCGAACAATACGGCACAGAATGCGAATATCTTGGTGCAAGCGGACATAGTAGAGGTTGGCCGGGTCGCCGTCGATACCGGCGACGATATGGCCCGCGACCGTTGTGCCCTCAAATCCGCCAATGTCCTCGGAGGGACCTCCTTGGCCGGGGCAATCGAGGGCGATGAGTGCCATGCCCATGCCCGCAAACGACGCCTGCTCAAACCAGCTGCGGCTTGCACCCGGATACCCATGGAACTGAAGTACCAATGGCACGGGCTCGTCCGAGACAGGTTTAAGGTATTTGGCATGCAGGCGCGCGCCACACATGCCGGTATACCAGAGGTCGAAAAGCTGGCAGGTCGCGGCATCGGCGACCGATGCCGTCTCGATCGCATAGTCAAGCCCGACGGCGTCGGCCTCGGCCATGCGATCCTTCCAAAAGAGATCGAAATCTGATGGACGGGGCATGGCGCCTCGGTATTCACCAAATTGATGTTGTAGCTCCTGAGCACTTGGCATGGCTCGTGAACCCAACCTTTCGAAATCGCAACGGAGGTGCGCCCGGCAAGGGAACCGGGCGCACGGGAGGGAAAGCGAGGCTACTCGCCGAGCTTGGGATGCAGCAGCGACGGCGCAGCGCCGAGCAGCATCTTGGTGTAGGGGTCCTGGGGGTGCTGGAAGACCTGCTTGGCCTCGCCCTGCTCGACGATCCTGCCACCATTCATAACGATGATGTCGTCAGAGATATAGCGGACCGTCTGGATGTCATGGCTGATGAACACCATGGCCAAGCCGAGCTCCTTCTTAAGGTCGGTCAGCAGGTTCAGAATCTGCGCGCGGACCGAAACGTCCAGAGCCGAGGTGGGCTCGTCGGCGATGATGGCATCGGGGTTCAGCGACAGGGCACGGGCAATTGCGACGCGCTGGCGCTGGCCGCCCGAAAGCTGACCGGGAAGAACCTCGGCGGCGGAGCTGGGCAGACCGGTGAGCTCCAGGAGCTCTTTGACGCGCTTCTCCTGCTCGGCCTCGGTACCCAGGTTGTGGACGCGCATGGGGTCGAGCAGTTGCTCGCGAACGACCATGCGGGGGTTGAGCGCCGTGGCCGGGTTTTGGAACACGACCGAGATGACGCGACCCATGTGACGACGGTCCTCGGCGGTACGTTTGGTAACGTCCTTGCCCTTAAAGTAGACCTTGCCGCTCGTGGGGGCCTGCAGGCCGCACATGACGTTGGCGGTGGTGGACTTACCGCAACCGGACTCGCCGACGATGCCGATCGTCTGACCGGGCATGAGCTTAATCGTTACACCCTGGACGGCGTGAACCAGGTTGGGGTGCAGAATCGAGCCGGTACGGGTCCTAAAGGTGACGTGGACGTCATCAAGGAAGATGATCGGCTCGACGCCGTTGACTGCGGTCTCGCTCATCTACATCACCTCCGCGTGAGGGGTCAAACCATTTGCCTTGAGCACCTCGTCGGGGAGCTCGGAATAGAAGTGCTCGGTGCCGGGCACGCGCTTGAAGACCGGACGGGTGTCCAGGCCGATGCGCGGATGGCTCGAGCGGGGCGCGAAGCGATCGCCCTTGGGGAAATCGCGCGGGCTCGGAACGGCGCCGGGCACCTGGTGCAGACGGCCCGAACCGCTCTCGATGGACAGAACGGAGCCCAGAAGACCGCGGGTGTACTCGTGGATCGGGTTGGTGAGCAGTTCCTTGGTGGGCGCCTGTTCGATAACCTGACCGGCGTACATAACCGTGATGTTATGAGCGACCTCGGCGACCAGCGCCAGGTCGTGCGAAACGAAGATCATGGCAAAACCGAGCTTGGCCTGAAGATCGTTGAGCAGCTTGATGACCTGCTTCTGGACGGTAACGTCCAGAGCGGTCGTGGGCTCGTCGCAGATGACCAGCTTGGGGTCGCGGGTAAGGGCCATAGCGATCAGGACACGCTGACGCTGGCCGCCGGAAAGCTCGTGCGGATAGCTCTCGAGCGTGCGCTTGGGATCGAGGCCGACGAGCTCCAGGAGCTCCTCGGCGCTACGGGTTCCGCCGCGCTTGGTGAGCTGCTTCATCTGGGCAGAGATGAGCATGGAGGGGTTGAGCGAGGACAGGGCGTCCTGATAGACCATAGCGATATCGGTACCGCGCAGGCCGAACCACTCCTTCTTGCTCATCTTGAGCAGGTCACGGCCCTCCCAGAGGACCTCGCCGGAAAGGTGCTCGTCATCGTCGGTCAGGCCCATGATGGCCAGCGTGGTGATGGACTTACCGCAACCGGACTCGCCCACCAGGCCCATGGTCTGACCAGGACGGACGTCAAAGTTGACATGGTCGACAACGTTGATATCACCGTGATGCTCAAACTGAATACAGAAGTCACGGACCGAGAGAATCGGTTCGACAGACTCGTCGGGCACATGGCGATCGTCACGCTTGAGCTCGACATCGCGCAGGGCGCCGAGGCGAGCGGAGAGGGACTGGGCCTGCTCCTTGTAGGCGCGAACGGGGTCGGAGACCAGCAGGTCGGCCTCGCGACGCTTGGAGGAATCGGTCGGATCCAGGGCGGCGGAGGGAGCAGCGGCCATAGCGTCGGTAATGCCCTCGGAGAGGATGTTGAGCGCCAGGCAGGTGATCATGATGGCCAGGCCCGGGAACAGCGCCTGCCACCAACGGCCGGCGAGCACGCCGCCGCGGGCGTCGGCGAGGATGTTGCCCCAGGTAGCGGTGGGCTCCTGGATACCAGCGCCGATAAAGGTCAGCGAGGCCTCGAAGATGATGGCGTCGGCGACCAGGGTAACGGTGAAGACCATGATCGGGGCGATGCAGTTACGCAGAACATGCTTGATCAAAATCCACGGAGCCTTGGCGCCGGAAACGATGACCGCGCGGACATAGTCCTCGCCGTACTCGGACACGATGTTGGCGCGCACGATACGGGCAATCTGCGGAGTGTACATAAAGCCGATGGCGAAGATGATCGACGGCACGGAGTTGCCCAAGATGGAGACAAAGACGGCCGCGAGGGCGATGCCCGGGATGGACATGATGATGTCCAAGATACGCATGATCGTCTCGGAGACGGCCTTGCGCGAAACCGCTGCAAGGGCGCCCACGACCGAGCCGCAGACCAGAGCCATGGCAGTGGCGCCAAAGCCGATAATCAGCGAGTAACGACCACCGTAGAGCATACGCGACAGAATGTCGCGACCCTTATCGTCGGTACCGAAGATAAATCCGTTGCCGGGAGCCTGGCGAGCCGTAAAGATCTCGACCGGGCTATAGGGGGCAAGAAGGGGCGCCAGAATCGCAGTCAGGGCGACCAGCACCAGCACGACGGCGGCAATCTTAGAAGATAGCGTCATCTTCTTCCAGCCACCGAGCTTGAGCCCCTTGGAGGCAGCCTTCTCGAGCTGCTCGGTTTGCTTCTCTCGAATCTTTACCATAATCTACACCGTCCTGATGCGCGGGTTGATGAGCAGGTAGAGCATGTCAACCACGATGTTGATGATGATGAAGGCAAGAGCAACGACGATAACGACGCCCTGAACCAGGTTCGCCTCGTTGCCCTGAACGCCCTGCAGAATCGCGGTGCCCATGCCGGGGAGGTTGAAGATAACCTCGATGACGACGGCGCCGCCCATGAGGTAACCGATCTTAAGACCGAGGGTGGTGACCGGGGTGATCAGTGCATTGCGAAGAACGTTGATGCCGACGACGACCTTCTCGGGAACGCCGGCGCCACGGGCCATACGGACATAGTCCTTGTCGAGCTCCTCGACCATGGCGGTACGTACGATACGAGTCATCTGGCCCGTCAGCGGAAATGCCAAGGCGATGGCGGGCATGATCATACGTCCCAGATAGCCAACCGGATTCGTGGTGAAGTGAGGCAGAGCACCCGATGCCGGGAGCACCTTAAGGTAGGAAGAGAACAGAAGGATCAACAGAACGGCAAGCCAGAACGACGGGGTTGCCAAGCCGGCAATGGAAAAGACGCGGATCACTTGGTCCGGCCATTTGTCGCGATACAGTGCCGCGATGACGCCGAGCAAAAACGAAACGACCGCACCGATGGCAAGACCGATGAAGGTCAGCTGCATCGTGACGGGCAGGGCCGTGGAGATGCGCTTGGCAACGGAGTTGCGAGCAGCACCATAGGTGCCCATGTCGCCATGGATCAAATCGCCCATATAGCGCACGTAGCGCACGGGCCAGGGGTCGTCCAGACCATACTTCTCATGGTACTCGGCAACCGCCTCTGGCGAGGCGCCGTCACCCAACGCCGTGTAGGCGGGGTCGGTCTTGGAGAACGACATAAGGAAGAACACCAGGACGGTGACGCCCAATGCCATGATCGGCAGCGCCACAAGACGCCTTCCAATCAAACGTAGCAAGTTGTTCACGTTCTCTCCCCTTTCTTTTGTCGGTAGGACCAACTGGTATATGAGTACGGATACTCATTACAAGACCCGAGCGACATCGTTGCCGCCCG
>URHQ01000017.1 GCA_900547655.1 uncultured Collinsella sp. | reverse complement strand
GTGCAATCGCAAGGAGATGATGGGGCGGAATGTCAATCCTGGTCTAACAGAGCCTTTTGTTTTCGTCCCGCACGTTTTGTGAAACACGGCTAACTTTTAGACAAAGTAGTAAGACATGGGCAACTTTTGCGGTAAAGTTAGCCGTGGAAAGTATCCAAAGGCTAACTAGCAATCATCGCGAAAGGCGGCCCATGGCCCTACGTGAATCCGGAGAAGACTATCTCGAATCGATCTACGTTCTGTCGAAACGTCAGGGCGTCGTGCGCTCGATCGACGTTGCGGAGTACCTCGGTGTAACTAAGGCGAGCGTTTCCAAGGCCATGGCGACGTTGGAAAGCAACGGCTATGTCGAAATGGGCAAGCGAGATGTTCATCTGACGGAGCGTGGTCTGGAGGTCGCTCGTCAAATGTGGGAGCGTCACTGCTTTTTCGTGGGGCTGCTAGAGGATGCGGGTGTTTCGGCTGAGGTCGCGTCGCAAGAGGGCTGTCACATGGAGCATTGTCTGAGCGAGGAGAGCTTTGAGAAGCTAAGATCGATGCTGGGACGGGAAGATGTGGCGGGTCCAACAACGGAAGCCTAACTGACCCACAGTGGCGCGGAGTTCACGCAAAGCGCGAACCAGCGACCGGGACCAGCGGCCCTTTCGGCCAAGTCCATTTCAGCTAAGGAACCCCACCAGCAAGCGATGACCAAGAACCGTTAGCTGTGTCAATGCAGGTCGGGGCCGGGCTTGGTTTTGAAAACACTCCGCAGCGCGAGGCCCGTCTTTCCGTTGCTCCGCAGGAGCAGGAAAGACGGGCCTCATGCGCGAGGACGTTTTCAAAACCAAGCCCGGCCCCGACCGGACAGACCACAAACGCTACAGGTTCTTGACACCCATCGCACGCATGGCGTTCAGGATGGCGATGATCGCCACGCCTACGTCGCCGAACACAGCAAGCCACATGTTGGCGATGCCGAGCGCTGCCAGCACCAAAATCAGCAGCTTAATACCCAGTGCAAAGATGATGTTCTGCCAAACAATCGTCATGGTCTTGCGCGCCACGCGGATCGCGCGGGAGATGTTGGACGGTTTGTCGTCCATGAGCACCACGTCGGCGGCCTCAATCGCGGCGTCGGAACCCATAGCGCCCATGGCAATGCCAACGTCTGCGCGGGTGAGCACGGGCGCATCGTTGATGCCGTCGCCGACAAAGGCGAGCTTGCCCTTGCCCGATTCGGCTGCCAGCAATGCCTCGACGCGCTCGACCTTGTCGCCCGGCAGCAGCTGCGCGTGGAACTCGTCGAGTCCCAGCTGCTTGGCCACCGCAGCAGCCACTTCCTCGCGGTCGCCCGTGAGCATGACGGTGCGCTTGACGCCGGCGGCGTGCAGGTCGCGGATCGTCTGCTCGGCGTCGGCCTTTATGGTGTCGGCAATTACAATGTGGCCGGCATAGATGCCATCGACTAGCACGTGGAGGATGGTGCCGACGACCTCGCAATCGGGCGCTTCGACTCCGGCCGCGGCGAGCATCTTTGCGTTGCCAACGACGACGTGCTTGCCGTCGATGGTTGCCGTCACGCCATGGCCCGCGTCGTTGGTGGAGTCGCTTACGCGCTTGGGGTCGACCTCGCCCTGGTAGGCGACACGTACGGACTGCGCGATGGGGTGATCGGAGAACGACTCAGCAAGGGCTGCGACTTCGAGCAACGACTGCTCGGTATAGCCGGCCTCGGGGTGTACCGCGACCACCGAGAACGTGCCGTTGGTGAGGGTGCCCGTCTTGTCAAAGACGACGGTGTCCACGTCGGCGAGCGTCTCGAGGTAGTTAGAACCCTTGATGAGAACGCCCAGCTTGGACGCGCCGCCGATGCCGCCAAAGAAGCTCAGCGGCACGCTGATCACGAGCGCGCACGGGCAGCTGACGACCAGGAAGGTCAGGCCGCGCAGGATCCAGTCGGACCAGGCGCCGGTGACCAAGCCGCCGCCGAGCGCGAGTACCGCGGCAGCGCCGGTGACGGCGGGCGTGTAGATGCGGGCAAAGCGCGTGATGAAGTTCTCGGTGCGCGCCTTCTTTTCGCTGGCGTTTTCTACGAGCTCCAGGACGCGCGCGACGGTGGACTCGCCAAAGGGCTTGGTGGTGCGCACGTGGATGAGCCCCGTCATGTTGATGCAGCCGCTGATGATATCGTCTCCGGTTTTGGCCGGGCGGGGGACCGACTCACCGGTAAGGGCGGCGGTGTCGAGCTGGGTTTCGCCTTCGACGATGACGCCGTCGATGGGCACGCGCTCGCCGGGCTTGACCACAATCACGGTGCCGACGGCGATGTCATCGGGGAAGACCTGTTCGAGCGTGCCGTCGGGTTGCTCGACGTTGGCGTAGTCGGGTGCGATGTCCATCATGGCGCTGATCGATTTACGGCTTTTACCCACGGCGTATGCCTGGAACAGCTCGCCGACCTGGTAGAACAGCATGACGGCGGCGCCTTCGGCCATGTGCGGGTCGGTATCGGGGAAGAGCACCATGGCAAATGCGCCGATGGTCGCGACTGCCATAAGGAAACTCTCGTCGAAGGCCTTGCCGCGGCGGATGTTATTGAATGCCTTTTGCAGCACGTCGTAGCCGGCAATCAAAAACGGTACGAGGAACAGCACAAAGCTGGCGTAGATGTCGCCCGGGGTACCGAATGCGGCGGTGAGGGTGCCGAACTCATCGAGGGCGTACACCACGGCAAAAATGCCCAGCGCTACCAGGATGCGGTTGCGCTTATGCTCGAGTGACTCTTTCTTCTTGCGCTTCTTCTTTTTCTTCTTGGGGTCGGCGGTGGCCATGACTCGTATCCTCCCATTTGAATGTATGAACACTCGCTCATATAATTTCGCGAGCAAAGGCCGCGGCAATCGCGGCCTTGCAGGTTGGCGTAAACCTGGGCTAGAGAATGATCTCGCAGTCCGGCTCGGCGTCGGCCGTAAACTCTACAACGCGGTTGAGCACCTCGTCGAACTCAGCATCATCGGCCTCGAGCGTCAGCTTCTGGGTCATAAAGTTGACGGACACGGATTTGACGCCCTCGAGCTTGGCCAGCTCGTCCTGAAGCTCACGCGCGCAGTTGGCGCAGTCGATCTCGTCGAGTTTAAACTGCTTTTTCATGGTGGGTTCCTTTCTCTGTATTTGCGGCTTGGGTGCAGGCCGCGCTGGTACCGTGGTTGGTCGCTATTCGCAGATGTGGCTCATGCCTTGGTTGAGCATGGTGTAGACGTGGTCGTCGGCGAGCGAGTAGAGGATATTGCGCCCGTCGCGCCGGAATTTAACCAGATGCGACTGCTTGAGTGTGCGCAGCTGGTGCGACACCGCGGACTGCGAGGTTTCGGTCGCTTCGGCGATGTCTGCCACGCAGAGCTCGCGGCCCATGAGGGCATAGAGGATCTTGATGCGCGTGGTGTCGCTGAAGACCTTGAACAGGTCGGCGAGGTCGTAGAGAAGCTCCTCGTCGGGAAGGTCCTCGGGCGAGCAGGTGGTCGGGATCGCGGGTTCGGTGGCCTCGATGTCGAGTTTCGTTTCATCAACGCGGATGCTCATTGCAATATCCTTTCATATGAACATGCGCTCATATAACTTACTTCCGAGTATATGAGCGCATGTTCATATGTCAATATAATTAGCGATTTTTTTGCTATCGATTGGTCCTAAAGGCGGCTAAGGGCGTCGGCGGGCGCGAATAAGGCCGCCGATGTCAACGTGGGTACCCTAGCGACGTACAAAAACGGGCCGATATCCACTTGGATATCGGCCCGCATTGCGTCGCTTGAGAGGGGTGTCTCGGCGTGTCGCTATTGCGTGGGGCGCTATCGTCTGGCGAGTATCGCTCGCGAATGGCGCCTTTGCTTGGCAATCTACTTGGCAAATAGGTTCTTGAGGTTGAACTCGGCCTGGACGGTGCGGAGCATGAGGTCGGTGTCGTCGAGGCCCAGGTGCTGCTCGTTGGCGTCGGCGGCGAGGGTGCCGCGACGGCGTGCCCAGTTCTCGAGCGCAGCGGGCGCGGACTCGCGGGGGAGCGAGCGCACGTCGGCGTCCAGGCTGCGGCAGATCTGGCGCGAGTCGATGACGATAATCTTACCCGCGCGGCGTGCCTCGGCGTAGCCGTCCAGATGGATCTTGAACCAGCTGTCCTCAAAGGCGGCGTTGTGCGCCATGTACGGGTACTTCTTCATAAGCTTGAGCAGCTGCTTTTGCAGCTCCTTGTTCTCGCGGAAGGGCGTTTTGCCGTCAATGTCATCCCAGGTGATGTGGTGGATATTCGACAGCGGCACATCCTCGCCGCGGTAGATATCGGGCAGACCGCAGTAGTGCGCCTCGGCGTCGTGCGGGACGGCGTCGCTGGTGAGCTCCATGATCTCCCAGCCCACGTTGATGATGTAGCCGCGCTCGGGTGCGCGGCCGGTGGTCTCGATGTCGATGCCGAGCACCGTGCCCTGGATGGGCTTGCGAGCGTAGGCGACACCGAGCGCGTCGCGGTCACCGCGGATCTCGCGCATGACGGACGCGGCGGTGCGCTTTTGCATCTTGCCGATGGCGGCGCAGGTGTCGGCGTCGGACAGGCCGCGCGAAAGCGTCGCGGGCGTCACGTTGCGCAGGCGCGCCTCGCCAATCTGGTCGCACAGGTCGCGGTTGCGGTCGGCCAGGTCGCGCACGGTGGCAAAGTCGAAGCCGGGGTCGTCCTCGGCGGTAAAGTACTCGGTCTCGAGCACCTTGAGGGCCTCTTCGCCTTTCTGACGCTCGGATTCCATGGCACCGTGATCGCCATAGATAAACATGGGGATAAACGGCTGGCGCTCGTATTCGAGTGCTTGCGATACGTTCATATGCTGCTCCTTGGACGGGCCGCGTCGTGCGGCTCGGGTTTGTCGAGTTATGGCGAGATGATAGTTTACCATGGGCAACTATTGGCATCGCGCCTAGGACAACTACAATACCCTAGTTGACCGCTAGGACTTTTACAATGCTGCCGAAAGACACGAAAGGTTCCATCCGTCATGGATTTGCTGATTGATATTCTGCTCGACGCCGGCAAGGACACGCTCGCGCTGGTGCCGTTCTTATTGGTGACATATCTGGCCCTCGAGACGCTCGAGCATGTTGCGGGCGAGCACGTCAACGGTACCATCAAGCGTGCCGGCGCCGCTGGCCCCGTGGTTGGCTCGTTGCTGGGCATGGTGCCGCAGTGCGGCTTTTCGGCCATGGCGGCAACGCTGTACGCCGGTCGTGTCGTGACGCTGGGAACCCTGGTGGCGGTGTTTCTCTCGACCTCCGACGAGATGCTGCCGCTGCTACTTGCCGAGCAGGTTCCCGTGCGGACCATGGCGATGCTTTTGGCTTCGAAAGCGCTGATCGCGCTGGTCACGGGCTTTATCGTGGATGCCGCCATTCGCGGCCTGCGTCGCAACGCCCGTGCACATGCGGCGATTCGCCGTACCGTGTTGGGAACCGCTGCCAATCCGGCGCATGTTAACTGCGCGCATCACGATCACAGCGGCGGTGACATCATCGACGAGGTGGCCGAGGCGGGCGTGAGCGCCGACCACATCCATGAGCTGTGTGAGCGCGACCATTGCGGTTGTGATGAAGACGAGGATGAGGACGAGCACGGGCATGGGCACGGTCACGGTCATGAGGGCGAGCATGAACACCATCATGACCACGGTCACTCCCACTCACACGAAGGCACGCCCGTCCTGTCGATTATCCGCAGCGCCATCTCGCATACCGTGCAGGTATCGGTATTCATTTTCCTGGTGACGCTGATTCTGGTCGCCGTGCTCGAGACCTTTGGCGAGTCCGCGATCGAGCAGTTCCTGCGCGGCAACGAGACGCTTGCCGTCCTGGGTTCGGCGCTTGTCGGCCTGATCCCCAACTGCTCGGCGAGCGTGGTCATTACGCAGCTGTATCTGGAAGGCGCGCTGCAGCTGGCACCGATGCTCGCCGGCACGCTCATTTCCGCCGGTGTGGGTTATCTGGTGCTGTTCCGCACCAACCGCAGCGCCCGCGAAAACGCTGTGTTCCTGATCATGATGTATGTCATCGGCGCGGGCTGGGGTCTTATCCTTTCTGCCTTTGGCCTCTAAGTAGGCCTAACAAAACGGGCTTCAAAATAGCCATGCGGCGCCTGTACAATGCGGCGACGCATGGCATTTTGAAGCCCGTTTTTTGTTGAGCCATGGATCCTGAGCGCTCGCACCGCCCAAAACAAAAAGGCAGATTTTTAGGCATGTCCTAAAAATCTGCCTTGGTTAGCGAAGCAGCTCGGTAAGGTTGCGCTTAAAGCGGGCGCGGTCTTCGCCGGTGAAGGCCGCCGGCCCGCGGGTGCGACCGCCAGCGCGGCGTACCTTCTTTTCCTCGTGACGAATAAACAGCTGCATGTCGATGGTCGCCTTGTCGTACACGCGCCCGCGCACGCCGATGGCGGCGGCATCGCGGCCGAGCACCATGCTCGCCAGGCCAATGTCCTGCGTCACGACCACGTCGCCCGCATGCAGACGTTCGATAATGGCAAAGTCGGCACTATCGGCGCCCACGCTCACGTCGAGCGTCGTGACCCAAAAGCCGTGTCGCGCGTGCTCGGCATCGCGCGGGTCGTCGCGGCGAATGTGGCGTTCCAGGTTTTGCGTGCTGTTGCCGGCGATAACCACGGCAACGCCCGCCCGCCGCGCGCAGTCGATCGAATCACGCGTGACCGGGCAGGCGTCAGCATCAATAAACAGCGTTCGCGGCATCTAGTGCACCAGCTTGCCAAAGCGGATAGCACGAATAATCAGCGTCACGCCAAACACCAGGAGCGCGGCGCCGCTAAAGATGACGAGCATCTTTGCCGACCACAGCGGATAGATAAACACGAACATGCCAGCGATGATGGAGAGCGCGCCGCTCAGGATGGCGAGGGCGCGGTTAGACGAAAGCTCGGATTCCAGAATGGACATGACACCTTCGACGATCCAGCCAAAACCAGCCACGACCACCACGAGCGTGGTGAGCGTCGCGGTCGAGAAGGCCTGATTGCGCAGGATTATGACGCCGCCCAGAATGATGAGCAGGTTGGAGATGATGCTCGTGACGCGCCAGCCGGCGGGCAGCAGCGGCTCAAAAATGGCGGTGAACAGCCTAATGGCTGCCGTGAGTATAAAGTAGAAGCCCAGGACGGTCGTCAGGAAGACGAGGGACTTGGCGGGCGCAAACAGCAGCGCGATGCCGGCAAGCAGTGCGATGACGCCCGTGACGGCGTAGATCCAGCGCACAGCTTTAATCGCCTTGCCTGCCATGCTTTTCTCGTCAAATCCAAACAGATTCGACTGCTGGTCGTCGTTCTTAAAGATGCCCATGATGTCTCCTTTCCGTGCGGCGTAAGCCTTAATCGTTACAACCAGTATCGCCTAAAGGCGCTGGCGTATGGGTCGGGGAGGGCGAAACGTAACCCAAAGGCCCCGATTTGTTTTCGTTGTTCCCTGTGTCGCGACATTCTATTCAACAGGTGTAGAACATTGTGGCTCTGTTCGTTATTGCCTGCGTTTTAGGTTAGATTTTCCTAAGAACAATTGCCTTTTATTGGGGGTCTCTATGAACGAAGCTGTTCCCGCGGCGCCGTCGAGCGCGGAGTCGATGGCAAAACAAGGCTGCGAAAAGCTTGGCTTGGATGCGTTTGATGCTCTGGTCCGCCGCGCCCGCACATGCCGCCGTTTTGATGAGTCCATGCGCGTGCCGCGCGAGTTTTTGCTCGAGCTGGCAGAGCTGGCACACCTGGTCCCTTGCGGCGCCAACGCTCAGCGCCTGCGTTTTCATGTAGTGAGCGGTGCCGAGGACTGCGCTCGCGTGTTTGACGAGCTCGCATGGGCCGGCGCGCTCAAGGACTGGCCGGGCCCTGCCGAGGGCGAGCGCCCGACCGGCTACATCGCGATTCTTGCCGAGCGCGCCGTTCCCGGTAAGCCCGCCGCGCCTATCACCGAGGTTGACACGGGTATCGCGGCTCAGACGATGATGCTCGCCGCGCGCAGCGCAACGCCCGAGGTGGCGGCCTGCATGTTCAAGGCCTTTACGTCCCATGCGATCGATGCCATGGGGCTCGATAACGACAAGTATGAGCTCAAGCTGATCATGGCTTTTGGCGTGCCAGCTGAGACACAGGTGATCGACGCGATCGACTCCAACCCGGATGGTTCTATCAATTACTGGCGCGACGAGGCGCAGGTGCATCACGTGCCCAAGCGCTCGCTTGCCGACGTACTGGTGTAGCTGCGTCGTTGCGGCGCGATCCGGCCGCAAAAACCACCATAAAGGTGCCTGTCCCCTTTGTGGTGGTGCGAGGGGAGGGCATGTGGCCGATCTGTATTTGGTGCGGCATGGGCAGACCGAGCTCAACGTGCAGAACATTTTGCAGGGCTGGCACGATTCGCCGCTTACGGCGCGCGGGCGCGAGCAGGCACTGGCGACGCGCGCGGCGTTTGAGGCGCGTTGCGTGACCTTTGACCATGCGTATTCGTCTCCGTTGGGTCGGGCGCGCCACACGGCCGAGCTGATCGTTGGCGAGGATCTTCCCATAGAGCCGGTCGACGACCTGCGCGAGTGGCGGCTGGGGTCGCTGGAAGGCACATCAAATCGCGATATGCCGCCGCAGCCCTGGGGTGATTATCCGGCGGCCTTTGGTGGCGAATCTGAAGGCGAGCTACGGGTGCGTATGGTCGCGGCGCTGTCCCGCATTATGGCCCGCCCGCAGCACGATTGTGTGCTTGCGGTCTCTCATGGCTCCGCCTGCCAGGAGTTTCTTGAGTATGTGGTCGGCGGGGGAGAGCAGCCCGACAACGGTGCCGTGCTTCATTTTGGCTATTGCGATGGGGCGTTTTCGCTCCTTGATTGGTAACGAACGAAAGGACCCCTTATGAATAAAGAGCTGTACCTGGTCCGTCATGGACAGACGATATTCAACCTTAAGCGCATCATTCAGGGGTGGAGTGACTCGCCGCTTACGCAACTGGGATGCGACCAGGCGGCGCGCGCCGGTATGTTCTTGCGCGCGCGTGGCGTTGAGCCCGATCACGCCTACACCTCCACACTTCATCGCACCGAGCAGACTATCACCAACCTGTGGCCGGGCCTTGCCTACGAGCGCCTTGATGGCCTGCGCGAGTGGTTCTTTGGCGACTTTGAGGCCGAGCGCGTGATGCTGATGCCTGGGCGTCCGTGGCGTGACTTTTATCGTCAGTTTGGCGGCGAGGGGCAGATGCAGGTGCGCGAGCGCATGGTGGCGACGTTGACCGATCTTATGCGACGTCCGGACCACGAGTGCGTGCTCGCGGTGAGCCACGCCTCGTCCATCAAGGAGTTTTTGGACCACGTGAGGGGAGCGGCTGCCGACGAGCGCGAGCGCGTGCCGGGCAACTGTTCGGTGCTGCATTTTGCGTTTGACGATGCGACCGATACGTTTGACTTGGTCGAAGTCTTTACGCAGGAAGATTATGCGCGCGAGCTGGGTCTTGAGCCGCTGGTGGCCGCCGCGGGTCCGCAACGCGGGTAGCGCGGGCGTGGCGATACGGATCGCCGACATCATTGCTCGAGTTGAAAGGGGTGGGGATGCATGCATGGGCATTGCATCCCCACCCCTTGTTTGTTGAGCTGCCGAGTCTTTGTACTAGGCGTTTATGCCCTGTTAGAACCGTGCGATCTGGTGGGTGAGCAAACCCGACGGAACCTGCGGTGCGCCGCCGGCGACCTGCGCGGCGGGGAATAACGTGGCAACGGTAAAGTTGAACGGCTCTTTACCCGTGTAGGTGCCGGCTGTGCGGGCCTCGTCTGCCAGGAGCTGCGCCGCCCCTGCCAGCGCGGCGGCGTAGGCGGGATCGTCTGCCGGCGTCGGCTCCAGTGCCTGGTCGAGCATGGCTCGGATGGCGGCAACGGCGTCCTCGCGCTTGACCTCCCACACGCGGTGCGTAATGCCGGCGGGGTCGGTGACGGCATAGAGCGACGCGCCCTCTTTGGCGGCGCCGAGGATGATATCCATGACGGGGGAGGCTTCGTAGGCGAGCGTTACAGGGCGGGGCTGCACCTTAAGCCCGGCGATTGTACGGGCGGCTGCGGCCGCATCTGCGGGGGCCGCGCCGTCGCCCGCCAGTACGCCGACCGGGCAAATCGCTACAACGCCCGTCACGCGCCCCGGCTCGCCCGAGCATTCGTACACGTAATACGCCGCGCCCGGATCTTTGAGCATGAGCCCGTCGGCAATGGCGCCGCGCAGGGCGTCGTTGCCGCTCAGGATACCGCCCATCTGCGGCAGCGCTTCGAGCACGCGGTCCTGAGCCGGGCGGATGCAGGGAAACGGAAGTGCTTTCATGGGCGGTCCTAACGCGCGAGTCGGTTTGTTCGCGGCTTATTATGCCCCAACTTGGCCGCTTGCGTCCCAGAGCGTGTTGTCGGCAAGCGCGACGAGTACGTTCTGGCAGCGAATGATATCGGTATGGGGCACATACTCGTTGGGTTTGTGCGCGAGTGCCAGCGAGCCGGGGCCGTAGCTCATGCAATTGCGGTTGCTCGTCTTGCCGGCAATGACGGCAGTGTCGGTGTAGCCGGTAAAGAAGCCGACGGCCGTGTCCGCGTCCGTCGCGTCATCGGCGGCACGGTAATCATAAGGTTGCGGTGCCCGGGGAGTACTTCGAGCCCGTATACCTCTGCGGCGTCCAACACGGGCGAATCGAGTTTGGCAATATACGCCTCGACCAGGCCTTTGATATGTTGTTCGATCTCGTCCTCATACGTACCCGGGTCCGAGCTGTCAATCTTCACAAGGTCTTGCGTAAGCCGCCAGACAAAGTCCTCATCAACCATATACATGAAACCTCATGATCCGTTTGCTTTCCAAACCGATTGTGAGCCACCTGCAGATTCGCGACGTGCGCGTAGCAGTATTTACCGTTCGCAGGCCGAGCCATCGCGTTTGCCGTCCGAGCGGGCTTACAAACGACGTAGTGGGTACATACCCTTCATGGACGACATGCTGTGCGACATATCTGCCTTTCGGTATCACCGGATACCTCCACAGGTCTTGGCGATAATGCCGGATCTGCCCGATTCTGCGGACGATCCGCGCAGGGAGCGCCTTTGTGAGCATCCGCTCGTCAAGCATTTCCTGGGCACCCCGTTACAGGTGTTGGCGCAGGGCGGCTGCGGACGTAAGGGCGATCGCATTGTCAGACATGTTTGGAACGGGGAAAGGCCGTTTGGCTCCGTGCGGCAGACAGAGTTTGGCCTTGATGTCGCGTCCCCGCTCTTTACGCTGCTGACCCTGGCTTCCTCGGTCTCAAACGAGCGTCTGATTATGTGCATGTATGAGATGTGCGGCACCTTTGCCGTGTGCAAGATTGCGCCCCAGGTAAAGTTGGCACTTGAACAGGCATATGGGGGCCGGTGGGGCGACGCACGGTTGGGTTGGGAAAACGTAAAGGATTCTTCGGGGAATCCAACGGACTTGTGGAAACGACCTCCCTTGATCGAGCTCTCTGAACTAACGGAGTTCGCCAATAAGATCCAGGGGCTCCGCGGTGCTAAATCGTTTACACGTGCCGCAAAATGCATTACGGGGGTTGTGGCATCGCCGCTTGAGGTCCAAGCTTCGATGCTATTTGGCCTTTCGAGGCTGCGCGGTGGCGAAGGGCTGCCCCTTACCAATAACGTCGAGATTCGCATGACGCGCAGCGCCCGCCTGATTTCGGGACTTGATAGGCGCTACGCCGATATCCTACTGTCAAATAAGGACGGCAGCCGGGAGTGCCTGGTTGAATGCCAGGGTAAAGCAATTCACGGATCCATAGAATCCAAGATCTCGGACTCCGATCGAACGACGGCCCTGCAAGCCATGGGATATCCCGTCGTTCTGATGACCTATGGTCAGCTGGTCGACTCCGATGCCTTCCGCGTAGTGATGGAACTCATCATGTCCTATCTCGATATGCCGTTGAAAGACAAGACGCCGCGGCAGCAGGAGCTCGAACGGCGGCTTCGTGAGGAGATTTTTATCGATTGGGCGGGAATGTAGCCGCGCGGGTGGAAAACGGTCGCGGAAGCTAGGGTTTTAGTTGCGAAAGGCTTCAATTGCTCCTTGGAATTGGCTTTAAAAGTGCTACCGAGAACAAGTTATTTCGGAAAATGGACAGTCAACTTTAATTTGGCATATAGAGATCGATTTTTACCTACTAAAACCCCTGATAAAGCTGTTTATAAAAGCCGATGCGCTCAGTGATTTGAGTATGACTGTTCATTATCCGAAAAAACTTGTACAGGGTAGCATTTTCAAAACCAGCCGGAGCAACGAAATCGGCCCCCGTTTCGTGAAAACGGGGGCCGAATGGACTTCGCGGTCTGTCTGGCAGGCTTGGCGCCGACGCTACTTGATCACGCGAACGCGATACATCGACGGAATCTGCTTGAGCGCCTCGATGGTGCTGCCGTCCAAGTGCTCGTCCGTGTCGAACATGGTGTAGGCGTTCTCGCCGGCGGACTCGTTGGTCATACGCTGCACGTTGGCGTTGTCCTTGGCGAGAATGGCCGTGATCTGGCCGATCATGTTGGGCACGTTGGCGTGCAGGCAGGCGATGCGGCTCGCGGCGCGCGCCTTGCCCATGCTGCAGGCGGGGTAGTTGACGCTGTGCGCGATGTTGCCGTTCTCCAGGTAATCCTTGAGCTCGCTGATGGCCATGTCGGCGCAGTTGGCCTCGGCCTCGCCGGTGCCGGCGCCCGAGTGCGTGGTGATAAACGTATTGGGCATCCTGACGGTCTTGGGCGTGGCGAAGTCGCAGCTAAACCAGCTGAGCTTGCCCTCGCGCAGGGCGGCGTCAACGGCGTCCTCGTCGATGATGGTCTCTCGCGCGTAGTTGATGAGCACGGCGTTGGGTGCCAGCAGGTTAATCTGCTCTGTGCTGATCATGCCGATGGTGTCTGCCTTGCTGGGCACGTGTACGGTGAGGTAGTCGCAGCCGCGGCAGAGGTCCTCGAGCGTGCCCACGCGCTGCACCTCGCGGCTCAGCACCCACGCGTGCTCGACGGAAATGAACGGATCGTAGCCGTAGACGTCCATGCCCAGATCGGCGCAGGCGTTGGCGACCTTGGAGCCTACGTTGCCCAGACCGATGACGCCGATGCGCTTGCCCTTGAGCTCGCGGCCCACAAAGGCCTTCTTGGCCTTTTCGGCGTCGACCTGAATCTCGGGGTCGTCGGCGTTGTCGCGCACCCAGTTCATCGACTGCACCACGCCGCGGCTCGAGAGCACCAGCATGCCCAGAACGAGCTCCTTGACGGCGTTGCTGTTGGCGCCGGGGGAGTTAAAGACAACGACGCCCTTCTTGGCGTACTCCTCGACGGGGATGTTGTTGACGCCGGCGCCGCAGCGGGCGATGGCGCGAATGCCCTCGGGCAGCTCGTAGCCGTGCAGGTCGGTGGAGCGCATCAGGATGGCGTCGGCCTCCTCGGCGGTGCCCACAAACTCGTAGCCCTCGCCAAACTCGACTTTGCCGTCTTTAGTGATGTCGTCGATGGTTTTAATCTTGCGCATGAAAAACTCCTTAGCAGGTTTGTCTAAAACAAGTAGTTTGAAGTGGCTGGTCGGCCCGCGGGTTGCGGGCTAGTTAGATCGCGGGCTCAAACTACGCTGCGCTTCGAAGTCCTTCATGTACGAGGCCAGGGCCTGCACGTCTTCCATGGTGACGGCGTTGTACACGCTGGCGCGCATGCCGCCGACGAGGCGATGGCCCTTGACGTTTTGAATCTGATGCTCGGCCGCGCCTGCAACAAAGGTCGCATCGAGCTCGGCGTCGCCGGTGCGGAAGGTGACGTTGGCGATGGAGCGGCTGTCGGCCTGCGTGGTGCCATGGAACAGCTCGCTGTGCTCGAGCAGGTCATAGAGCAAGTTGGCCTTGGCCCAGTTGCGCTCGGCCATGGCGGCAAGTCCGCCGGTCTGCTCCACCCAATGGAACACCTTGCCGCACACGTAGATGCCAAAGGTGTTGGGCGTGTTGAGCATGGAGCCCTTGGCGGCCTGGGTCTTAAGGTCCAGGTACTGCGGCGTCTGCGCAAAGGCGGGGCCATCTGCGATGAGGTCGTCGCGCACGATGACCACGGTCACGCCCGCAGCGCCGGCGTTTTTCTGTGCGCCGGCGTAAATGAGCCCGTAGCGCTCAACGTCGAGCGGCTGCGACAGGAAGCAGCTCGAGACATCGGCGACCAGCGGCACATCGCCGCAGTTGGGCAGCTCGTGGTACATGGTGCCAAAGATGGTGTTGTTCTGGCAGATGTAGACGTAGTCGAGCCCGTCGCCCGCGGCCTCGGCGGCAATACGCGCGTTGACGTCGGCCATGGTGGGAATGCGGTCGAAATTGGTGTCCTCGGAGCTCGCGAGCAGCACGGCCTCGCCGTATTTTGCGGCCTCCTTGTACGCCTTGTTGGCGAAGTTGCCGGTCACGACGTAGCCGGCGCGGCCGCGGCGCATGAGGTTCATGGGGATACCCGCAAACTGCAGCGTGGCGCCGCCCTGCAAAAACAGGACACGGTAGCTGTCGGGGATGCTCAGCAGGCGGCGCAGGGTTGCCTCTGCGTCGTCGATGATCTGCTGGTACATGCTAGATCGATGGCTCATCTCGAGCACGGACATGCCGCAACCGCGGTAGTCCATCATCTCGTCGGCGATCTCGGCGAGCACGCTTGTAGGCAGTGCGGCCGGGCCAGCTGAGAAGTTGTGCACACGTGCCATCTTCTAGTTCCCCCTCGTAGTCGTTTGAACGTTCGGGATACTTTAGCACAGTGGAGCGCCAGACGCGACCGCATCACGGTAAAACTCGAGTGCGCCGCTATGATTTACAGGATGGTTACATGGGGGAGGCTACTTGAGTAGTTTGAATCTACTCAAAGGGTTCTTTCGATGGTCCTCGATTGCCAGGATGCTGATGTTTCGCTGCTCAACATCCACGTGGTAGTACACGCCGTAGTGCGCGCAAAAGAAGACCCTGCAGTCAATGGGCGGAAAGGCCGCCTGATAGTAGGGGTCGTATTCTTCGCCAAAATAAGGATGCTCGGCTAGAAAGTCGATGAGGTTGCCGATTCTAGCGTAGACTCGCTCCGAAGGAATTTCGGCATAGGCATAGAGTGCCTCGTCAGTCATGACAACATCAAAAGGCTTATCAAGTTCGTCGAGCTCCGAGTAGAACTCGACGTCTGCGTTATCCAATTTCATGGCGAGCTGCCCTGATGCGATCCGCATCTGCCTTGGCCTGTTTCCAGGGCCGCACACGACCGTTCACTAAGTCGTCGTAGCCACGCGTAATGGCTCGCTGGATGCGTTCTTCGCGCTCCTGAATGGCGGTTAGTGCGCGCGTCTGCTCGTCATAGGCCTCGGCATCCATGACGACAAGCGATGCCGACCCGTTTTTGGTTAGGTAGACGGGCTCTTTGGTTTGGTGGCAGCTATCTGCTATGGAACCAAAGTTGCGTTGCAGATCTGAAATAGGCTTCACGACAGGCATATGAAACTCCTTACATAGAATCATATGTATAACTCTATGTTGATTATAGCGGAGGGCGAGGGGCCCAGCGCGAAAGGAGTGTTATGCGTATGCGCGTCTGCATTCACAAGCGCGTCTATGCTCGAAGGATTAAGCATGACTATCCGGTGAGACATGTCGCATTGTGGTATCCACCCCGCTCATCAAGTCTGTCGTCTCAACAGCTCCAGCAATCGCAATAAACCAGATCCTCTTTTCGCCGTTCACAGAATATTTTTACCGTTCAGAGAGTTTTCGCAGCTAAAATGTTGTGCAACAAAATGTTGCTCAATGGATGTGAAGCGTTTTGTCGTATGAATCAAATGTACCTATTTGATTCGTCGAGAGGCTGAACGACATGAGCATGCCCACCACCTATCGTGGTTCTATGACACGCGAGCAGTGGCTTGTTAATGAGACGCGTGTCGTTGCGCGCCTCATGGTGGACGAGAACTTTTCTGATACGAAAGAGATAATTGAAAAGGTCACCGTCCAAAATCTCTTTCAATATCCTACTGAGCGTGAGCAAAAGTCTATCGCCCGTGCTTGCTGCCGCCGGTTGTTGGCTCTTAGCGAAGACGAAGGCGTGCGCGCGAGCCTGATTAATCTTGCTGCGCATGGCTCGCTCGAACAGCTTGCGCAGGTCAACCTGTATGCAATGATGTGCGACAACCGAGTTGTCTGGGACTTTATGACGTGCGTGATTGCCCCTAAGTTCAGTCTTTTTGATCTCTCGCTTCGAAAATCGGAGATCGTTACGTTTATCGAAGGGCTTCGCGCGCAGGACGATCGCGTTGCAACGTGGTCGGATGCTACGTGCAATAAAGTGCGCCAAGTCCTCGTCAACTGTATAGAGGGTGCTGGATTGTATAGCCGCAAAACTGAAGCCCTTCGTCCGCTATTGCTCGATTTTGAGCTCGAGCGTTGCGTTCGGGCCAACGACGATGCCGCGGTTCTGCCTGCCTTTGGCATAACGGAATAGGAGTGCGAGATGACAGCAACCGAGTTGCCTTCAATCGATATGAGCTTTGAGCTCATTCGTTCCAAATTCCACGACCCCGAGTTTTTGAATTGCCGTAGCTTGGGTGGCGAGGTTCCACTCTATATCTATCCATATGCAGCTAGGCAAGAAGACCAGGTGCGCGCTCTGACTCAGCAGCTAGTGGATGATAGCGCACGCGAGCGCCAGGCAAAAAACGACGCCCCTAACATTGTTTCGTTTGATCTGTGGAGCGTTTTTATCGGCATTTGCGAAAAACGCGGCATCTTAGAAAAGATGAGTGCCCTCGAGGAAAAACGAGGCAGCGATCACTTCTTGCAACGCATGCAGAGCCGAGTGGGGCCCGAGAAGTACCTCGAGTTCATTCACGACAGCTTTATCGAGAGATACGGCGAGCCGAAGCGCGGACGCGACGTTCTGATTATCACGGGCGTTGGCAAGATTTACCCGTTCATGCGTGCCCACATCATTCTCGAGTCTATTCAGCCGGTATTTTCCGATATCCCCGTCGTTTTGTTTTACCCCGGCACCTATGACGGGCAGCAGTTAAAGCTGTTTGGCACGATTGCCGACGGCAACTACTATCGCGCGTTTAACCAACTCTAAAAACGTTTCTGGTCATCGAAAGGCATTCCCATGAAGATCAAAGATATGTTTGAGCACGATATCGACCGAAACATTAACGGTGTTATTAAGGTCGATCAGGAGGATGACGGCAGTGTCAGGCAAGAGCTGAACGAATATGTTGTGACCGACGAGCTTCGCCGCCATTTCAAGACGCTTTTCGATGCGTATGATCGGGCTTTCGATGTTCCGACGGACAAAGTTGGCGTGTGGATTAGCGGTTCGTTTGGCTCGGGTAAATCCCACTTCCTCAAGATGCTTAGCTACCTGTTCACGAACCGTGAGGCGGCAGGTAAAACTGCGATTGAGTATATTGCCCCGCGTTTTGAAGATGCCGAACTTGCCGACAAAGCGAAGCGCGCGGCGGGCGTGACGACCGACGCTATCCTCTTTAATATGGGCATCAAAAGCCCGCTCAATAAGGATGGCAGCGCGGTTGCGCGAATTTTTGCCAAGATGTATTACGAGAGCCGTGGGTTCTACGGTGCAGATTTTAAACTCGCTCGCTTGGAGCGTCGTATTGACGACGCCGGTAAAACTCAGGAATTCCGTGCCGCATTCGAAGAGATTACTGATAGTCCCTGGGTCGATGGCCGCGAGGACTACGACTTTAACTCCGACGACGTTATCGAGGCGCTCAGTCGCACGGGCGTCATGAGCAAGGACGAGGCGGAGCGTTGGTATGAAAAATCGGAAAGCAATGATTTTTCAATTGACCAGCTTACCGACGATATTGCTAAATACACAAAACGTCGCGAGCAAGAATGCGGCGGCTCATATCGCATGATCTTTATGGCCGATGAGATGAGCCAGTTTATCGCGAGCGATACCGAGCTTATGCTGAACTTGCAGAGCATTGTCGAGGCGCTGGGCACCAAGTGCGGCGGCCGCGTGTGGGTCATGGTCACCGGACAGCAGGCGATTGATCAAATTACCAAGGTTAAGGGCAGTGACTTCTCCAAGATTCAGGACCGCTTTAATACACGTTTGTCGCTGAGCAGCTCGTGCGCCGATGAAGTTATTCGTCGCCGCATTTTGGCGAAAAATCAGGATGCGAACGACTTGCTGAAAGCTGAATACCAGGAGCGCTCGGCGGTCCTCAACAACTTGTATAGCTTTAAGGATGCGGCGGCCGATTTAATTGGCTACGAGGGCGCCGAAGACTTCGCCAGCACGTATCCGTTTGCTGATTACCAGTTTAAGCTCATTCAAAAAATCATGGATGAGCTGCGCAATCACGGCGCGTCCGGAAAAAACAGCTCAAGTGCCGAGCGTTCCATGCTGAGCGGCTTTCAAGACTCCGCTCGATGCATAGAGGAAAAGGATCAGAACGCGCTGGTTCCGCTTTGGCGTTTCTACAATACGATCTCGACGTCGCTCGAGGACTATCATCGTCGCGTAGTTCTTCGAGCGGCGGATGCTGCCCAAAAGGGACAGGGTCTTGAGGTATGCGACATTCCGGTACTCAAACTGCTTTTCTTGATCCTGTATGTCGATAAGGACATGCCGGCAAACGTTGAAAACTTGATTACCCTAATGACCGACGACGTCCGCACCGACCGCATTGTCGTTCGCGAGCAGATTTCGCAGTCCCTGGAGCGTTTGGTACGCCAAAACTATGTAGCTCGCAATGGTGAAACGTATAAGTACCTGACCGACGAAGAGCAGGAGATCGCCCAGCAGATTTCGCGCGTGCAGCCGGATGCTGCGAAGATTACGTCCAAGGCCGCACAGATCATGTTTAGGCAGGTCTTCGAAAACGCCAAGGTGACGGTCGGCAAAAACGTTTTTGACGTTGAGGAATATCTGGACGACACCCGTTTTAACAGCGCGTCGGGGCTGGCACTGCGCGTTATTTCTGGTGTGGATGGCACCCCGATCCCTTCGCGCGAGGACCTGCTCCTTAGCTCTAGCAGGGGAGAGGCCATTGTGGTGCTCGATTCCCAGCAGGATTATTACGACTGTCTGTATCAGTCGGCATGTATTGAGCAATACCTCAATAGCCGTCAGGCAGACAATCGCAGCGAAGTGGTGGCTTCGATCTTGCGCGGCAAGCAGGAAGAGCGCGTTGCTCTGGATAAGCGTGCAGAGGACCTTATGCGCCAGGCGGTGCTGCATGGAACGTTTTATGTCTACGGCAGTGAGTATTCGCCAGTCAAATCGGCGTCTGCCAAGAATATGATCGAGGACTGCGTACGCCAGCTTGTTTCCGTTACGTACAACAAGTTGTCGCTTATTGATAAAAACTACGACAGTGATGTGCAAATCAAGCAAATTCTAACCGCTTACACTCCGGCAATGAATGGGCAAGAGCCTAACGCCGGAGCCATCGAAGCGGTTATGCGCCTGCTGGAAGCTCGCGCTGCCCAACATATGCAGGTAACAATGAGCGAGCTGCTCGAGACATATCATGCGAAGCCTTATGGTTGGGCGGAGATTGACATTGCCGCCGTGGTTGCAACGCTGCTGGCACAAAAGCGCGCTCGCCTGCTTTGCGCGGGACAAGCGATTGATCTTAGGGATTCCAAGATCCTCGATTTTCTGCGAAAGGCTGCTAAGGCACGACAGGCTGTTGTTGAGGCGCGCCAGCAGCTTTCGCGGGCGGCCATATCTAAGGCGCGACAGGCCGTAGAAGAGTTGAGCGGCAATCATACTCTGCCGCTCGAAGAGGACGGCCTTGCCGAGGCATGTCGCGGGGAGCTTGAAAAGCGCCGCGATAGCTTGGCGAGCCTTCTTTCGGTCGAGTACCAGCGTAACCCAGGTTACCCGGGCTATAAGGAGGTCGTGGATGCAAAGAACCTTATCGAAGGCTTATTGCGGAGCGGCCGCGATGCCGTCGATCTAATTATGGCGATCGCCGGAAAAGAGGAGGAGCTGGGAGATACGGCTGAAGATCTCGAAGATATTGACGAGTTTTTCGGTAGCAAGGTAGCTGTATTCGACAGTGCCTGCGAGATATTCAAGCGAATGGAGAGCGAGCGCGATTACTTTGAGGCCGATTCGGAGACGCTTGATGCGCTTTCCGTCATTGGAGGAGCGGTTAAACAACCGAGTCTGAGTCTGCAGTTCCAAAAGCTTTCAGAGGCAAACCTACAGGCGAGAGCTGCCTACAAGGAGCTTTTGGACCAAAAGCGCATCGCCATGCTCAATTCTGTCGAGGAGCGCTATGGGGATATCGAAGCGTACGCCCAAAATAAGGGCGTCGCTCTGGCGCGCATCGGGGAGACCCACAGCGTTCGAAAAGATGAGGTGCATAATGCGACAACGCTGACCGCCCTGGATGCGGTGCCGGCCAAGCTCGATCGTGCTCAGACGGCACTGTACAGAATGATCGATGAAGCCTATGAAGAGGCGAATCGTCCCAAACCGGCAAATACGAGTGTGACGGTAACGACCGATCATTCGGGGGTCACTGCGCCTGGCCTACCGAATGAGCCCCAATCTGTGCCGGTACCTAGGCGACGTGTTAAATCGGTGAGCCGCAGCATGGTCTTTAGGCCGCTGGAGCTGAGCTCGCAACAGCAGATCGATGACTATTTGGAGGCCGCGCGCAAAGAGCTGCTGCGAAGCCTTGAGGGTAATGACGCCATCCGTTTGGGCTAAGGGAGAAACATGGATACGAAAGAGCTCGAAAAGTTTTGCCCTTGGGCACGCATCCGTTTAATTGACGAAGTGCGTCAGCGTTGCTATGCCTACGGGCTCGACGATGCGGGGCGTGAAGAATTCAATCGCGATGCAACCATCGTTAAAGGCACGGTGCTCTCTGCGCTCGAGCGCTCGCAACGTTCGGAGCTATATCGTCGCATAGAGCATGATGGCTATGCGCGCTTTTGCGAGGAAATGGCCTATACCTGGTTCAATCGCTTTGCTGCAATACGCTATATGGAAGTGCGAGGCTATCTACCCTGTGGCGTGCGCATGCTAAGTTCATATTGCGAAACCTCGGAGTACGATAGTTTTTCGCCAGACTGCTTGCGTATGCCGACGGAGCTTGATCTGCCGAGCTTAGAGCGCGATCGCGTGTTTGACCTTGTCGCTGCGGCAGATGATGAGGCACTGTTCCGTCTCATTTTGGTGGCTCAGATGAACGAGCTCGCTGAGTGCCTGCCCTCCATCTTTGGTCGCGTGGGCACGGCGGATGCGTTGCTGCTTCCGACAAGGCTTTTGGACCGCGGTGAAGAAGGTGTGTTGTGCGCTCTTGTCGAACGGGTTAAGCGAAGCACGTGGGAAAACGTCGAGTCCCTGGGCTGGATGTATCAGTTCTACAATTCTGAGGTCAAAGACGCGTTCTTTAAATCTAAGGCCAAGGAGACGCCGGACACCATCGGTCCGGCCACACAGCTGTTTACGCCCAACTGGATCGTGCGCTACATGGTTCAGAACTCTTTGGGGCGTTTGTGGATGCTGAACAACCCGGGAAGTCACCTGCGCGATGGTATGGAGTGCTACATCGAGCCTGATGCGGAGCACGAGGACTTCATTAAAATCGAGAGCCCCGAGGATATTTCGCTGTGCGACCCGGCTTGTGGATCGGGGCACATCCTCGTTTACGCTTTCGAGCTTTTGACAAAGATGTATTTAGAGCGCGAATACCGTATGCGCGACATTCCCGGACTCATTCTATCCAAGAACCTCCATGGTATGGAAATTGACTCCCGCGCTGCCCAGATTGCAGGGCTTGCGTTGGCCATGTGTGCCCGAGAGATGGATAGGCGTTTCTTTGGCCGTGGGGTTCAGGCAGATGTTGCCGTGCTTGAGCCGGTTATGCTGGAGGAGGATGATATTCCGCACGGCGCCGTGCTTGCCAAGAAGAAGGATCTGGTCGACGCTCTGGCGCACCTGGACGAGGTGGGTTCGCTGCTTGTTCCGAGCGAGGGCGACCTTGCCGCACTACGTGAGGCAATCGAGCTCACCGGCACCGATGGTCTGTTTGACGGTAGTTCTAAAAATAAACTGGAATGTGCCCTTAAGACCTGCGAGATCCTCGCTCGCCGCCACGACTGTGTGGTGGCCAACCCGCCCTACATGGGCAGCTCTAGCTTCGGCCCCTTCATGTCCAAATGGGTCAAGAAGAATTACCCCGACGTGAAGAGCGACCTGTGCACGTGCTTCATCGAGCGCGGGTTCAACCTCGCCGGGGACCGCGGCTACGCGGCAATGATCACCATGCAGAGCTGGATGTTCCTGGGCAGTTTCGAGAAGATGCGCTCCTCACTCATCGGGTCCAAGTCGATCCTGTCCATGCTGCACCTGGGGCCCCGCGCGTTCGACGCCATCGGTGGCGAGGTCGTCAACGTCACGACCCACGTCGTCTACAACGGCCGCACGGCATGCGAGGGCGCCTACGTGCGTCTCGTCGACATCAACAGCAGCGATGCCAAGCGCAAGAAGGCCCTCGAGGCGATCCAAAACCCCGACTGCGACTGGTTCTACTGCCGCGACGCCGAGACCTTCAAGCAGATCCCCGGCACCCCCATTGCCTACTGGGCAAGTGACGGGCTGATTAGTTCGTTTAAAAACGGAAAGAGGCTCGGAGACATAACGGATACCCATCTTGGAATGGCTACATGTGACAACGAACGTTTTCTTCGCCTATGGTGGGAGGTGGGGGATAAGGAAAGGGTCCTTCCGGAGGACTATCCCTATTCGTCCCCAAATGTTTCGTGGGTGCCCTACAACAAAGGCGGCATATTCAGAAAGTGGTACGGAAACGACGAGTATGTTGTCAACTGGTCAGGCGACGGCAAAGTCCTGGCTGAAGCGGGCGCAGTTATGGTTAACGAAGCCTTACGCTTCAGGCCAATGATATCGTGGACGCGGGTTTCCAGTGGGTCTCTTGCTGTTCGTCTAAAGCCCTCTGGGTTCATGTTCGATATGACTGGTCCAGCTGCGTTTGGTTTAGCCAACAAGCTGAAATTTAATGCAGCATTTCTTAACTCATCTGTCGGGCTTATGGTCGCGCGGTTTCTTTCTGCGAGCCTTGACTTTCAGCCGGGCCAAATCGCAACCTACCCGATCATTCAGAAAGAGGAACAGGAACTGTTAGTCAACGACATGGTCGACTCGTGCCGCGAACTGTCAAAAACCGACTGGGACTCGTTTGAAACCTCCTGGGATTTCAAACGCCATCCCTTGGTGTAGGTGGCAAATGTCTACGGATCGGTTTAATAGGCTTAAAGACAATTTGTCTCGCGTTGACAGCCTTCTCGCTCTTTATGAAATTTTACAAAAGGGAGAAGCCAGACGTCTGGTTAGCAGTAAGCAAGATGTACGTTCTGCTGACATATTGAGAGCTGCCGTTGTTCTACTTCACGGATCTCAGGAAGATTATGTTCGGGGGATGCTATCCGATTGGTTGTTCGATAGGGCGGATTCAAGAGAACTCGAAGGCATTTCGTTGCTTGGTTCTGCTCAAAAGAGAGCTCAGAAATTTACGCTTAGGGATTTGGCTCAATATAAGAATGAACAGGTTTCAGATTTGATTCAATCGTCAATCGAATCACAGCTTTCATTGGTCTCTTTTAACCAATACTCGGAGATATGCAGCTGGCTTTCCAAAATCGGGATTTCGCTAACTCAGTTTAAGAATCAATCATTAATTGAGAACCTGATTAAGCGTCGACACAAAATAGTTCATGAAGTCGATTTAAACAAGAAGTCTGGTAAGACCGAGAGTATTAAGGCTAGTACGGTCAGATCGTGGCGAGAAGCGGTTGAGAATATGCTTCGAATTGTAGATGAACAAATTGAGGGATGGGACGCTTCGTGATGCGCGCCCTGAGTTCGTTTGTATTTATCACAAGAGAGAGGCGTGTAATACGCGACTTATTCGGCTTTTATCTGCAATCAAGGCTTCAATTCGCTGCCTCTTGAGTGCGGTTTTCGGGTCAATATTAGAGAAGGACTGCCATGGCCACTTTACTTCAAGAAAAATACGAGGCTCGCAAAGCCGAGGTCAATGCTCGCTTTGAGCAGCTTCGCGCTAACGAGGAAGAGCTCAACCGAATCTTTGCCAAGATTTACAACATGGAGGGCGAAGTGCCCATCGAGGTCGAGGATAAGTACGTCTCGGTGGCGCGCATCTTCGACACCGCCGATGAGATTCCCGAGAGCTATAAGGGCAACAAATACGTACGCACCAAGCGAGACGAGATCACCTCGCTTATTAGTTATGCCGTGGGCTGCATGTTCGGCCGCTATTCGCTGGATGTGGACGGGCTTGTCCTTGCCGATCAGGGTGCCACGGTCGACGATTATCTGGCAAAGATGCCCGATCACGTGACCTTTATGCCCGATGGCGATAACGTGCTACCGATTACCGATGACGAGTACTTTGACGACGACATCGTGCGCTGCTTTATCGACTTTGTGCGCACCGTGTATGGTGAGGAGACGCTCGAGCAGAACCTGTCCTTTATTGCCGAGGCGCTCGGCGGCAAGGGCACTTCGCGCGAGGTGATTCGCACCTACTTTTTGAAGGACTTCTTTAAGGACCACTGCCAGACCTATAAGAAGCGCCCTATTTATTGGCTGTTCGATTCGGGCAAGAAGGGCGGCTTTAGGGCGTTGGTCTACATGCATCGCTATCGCCCTGATTTGTTGGCGCTGATTCGTACGGGTTATATCCATCCTCAGCAAGAACGTTACCGCAATCGGCTGATGTGGATTGCCGACCAGATAGAGGTAAGCGACAGTCGTGATCGTGCTCGTCTTGCTAAGGAGCAAAAGCGCATAAGCGACCAAGCTGCCGAGCTCGTGAGCTACGAGGAGAAGGTCCATCACCTTGCAGACCAAATGATTGAGATTGATTTGGATGATGGCGTTAAGGTTAATTACGCCAAGTTCCAGGACGTTCTCGCCAAAATCAAATAGTCGTCTGTGTGTCAGAAGTTGAAAGAGCCGCTATGGGATCATTGGTAAACAACAATCAGATCATTCGAATCGATAGCAATCTTCTGCTCGATCCAACCATGTGCGATGCGTACATGGACGGCGCCTACCTATGTTTGACCCCCAATGAGTTCAACATCTTGTTTTGTATGGCTCAAAAACCGGGTCATGCGTTTTCTCGCCAAGAGCTGTTTGTTGCGGCATTTGGCCACGATGACCCTAAGTCGCATCGAGTGCTCGATAGCCATATCAAGAACATTCGCAAGAAACTGAAAGAAGATGCCCGCAACGCTCGTTGGCTTAAGGGCGTTCACGGTTATGGCTATCGTCTCGATTTTGCTCCAGGATTTGAGCCTGAGGTGAGCGTTGGTGAGGGCGGGCGTGTATTTCGTTCTGCGCATGGCGACCGTGTGCTTGTCGTTGATTCTGAGAACCGTATTGTTCAGCTCGATGGCGAGGAGCTTGCGCTTACGCCAAATGAGCACAGTGTCTTGAATGTACTTACGGCTAGGTCAAACGTTGAGATTTCAAATGAGGAGCTCTCTCAGATTTCGATGGGCGTTGGCTTCGCTGAATCGAATAGAGCTCTTGCGTCGCATGTTAAAAACCTCCGTAAGAAGCTGGGAGATGAGGTAAAGAATCCCCTTTGGATAAAAACGGTGCATGGTTTTGGCTATCGGTTCCTGGGTGTCGATGAGACCCCCGCGCCATGCGAAGAACAAATGCTGGATGACTCTCTGATCAAGCTCTCCGAACAGCTGCAAATGGCATTTGATACAACGTCCGGTTCCATTCTTTTATGGCATGACGTTGGCGGTGCATACGCGGATGTTGTTGAGCGGCTATTGTTGCCCGACGATGTTGTGCTGATTCGCGAGGATGTGGCCGGCAAATTCGATACGATTCGAGCTATTAACGAACTCGGCTTCGATGAACGAGCGCTGTTCTATCGGTCATCGCCGTGCGTTGTCGATGCGAACGATTGGTTCGCGGACGTTGAAGCGAGTGCTGAGAGCTTTGTCCCCGAGACGCAAAGTGATTCGGTCGAAGCCCGAGAAAACGTTATTGAAGATGATGAATGCGGACCGGCCGCGGCGGCTCCGCGCGTTGCTGTGGCTGAAGACGTACATCCCCAGTCGTTCCATGGCGAGCGTGTTGATACCGGATCTGAAGGCGTCATGGCCGGTGAGCCAACTTTTCCCAAGCCTGATGAGGATTGGTATCTACTTTCCCAGTTTGCAGAGCTGGCGGGATGCTCGCCCGACGAAACGCTCAAGCTGGAATTGTTTGCCTATCAAACGGGGTTCACGCTTTACGCTGACTGCGCCTGCAGAGGTAGGGGTGTAAGCCAGACAGATTTCTACCTGTCTTTGATGCACGGAGCCATCGTCGAGCACGATAGCCTGCCTCAATCCATGTTGAACTGTATGTCCTTTAAAAACATGGTCTATCGAGCCATTAGGTCGGGCGACTTGCTTGACTACGATGAGTCGAGCTGGATTACGCGCGACGGCCTTGATGAGCTTGATATTAGGGATGCCGATTTGCGCAGCTTTGCATTGGATGCCATCGAGCGTGGCGCTGAGGACGATACGCCCTACTTTACCGTGCCGTCGCTCAGGCGCTGCGCATCCGATTTGCCCTTACTCGAGTATGGTCTATCCGATGCATTTTACGAAAGCGCTCTCTTGTCGCAGGAGGACTTGCTGGGCCACGGAAACCTTGTGGGCATTAAGCTCTTTGCGCCACGCGGCCATCCCATGAAGGGCCGTGATTTTATCCAGGCGGTGGTGGCGCGCGAGATATCGATCGATATCGACGATCTTGTCGACTTGCTTTCGGAAGAGTACGGCGTAGTGGTTCCGCGCGCGCAGCTCATCCAGATAATCCGTAAGTCCGACTTGTTTTATTCAAGCGCCAGCGAGCGCGTATTTGTTAGCCATGACCAGTTTGTACTAGAAGTGGAGTAAGACAATGGAAATGGACAAGTTCATCAAGACAGGCATTGCTGAGGGCTGGGTTCGCAAAACCGACAATAGCGAGCGCAAGTTTATTGGTGGCGAGAACCAGGATTGTCCGATTTACGAGGTGCGCGTCGATAAGCTGCACTTTAATGTGCAGAACGGGCGAATTGCTACGTTCATTTCGCGCTATCAGGCGGAGCATCCCGAAGGTTTGCCCCAGGATCAAACGGAGCTCGATAACCTCATTGCGGGTATGGTCGAGGCGGATAACCCCAAGCATCTTAAGACGACTATGTTGGATATTAAAAACAAGGGCCAACAACAATCTGCGATCATTTTGACCAACGGCGTTGTCATTGACGGTAACCGTCGTTTTACCTGCTTGCGTAAGTTGTCTGCTGCCGAGAATACCCTTCGCATGCTGCGCTGCTGTGTGTTTCCCGATACCTATGACGAAAATGCTATTAAGGGCCTTGAGCTCGAGATTCAGCTGGGCGAGGACAGCAAACAGGAATATGATGCCATCTCTCGTCTGGTCGATATCGATAGGTGGGTCAATGAAGGGCGTATGACGGCAGAAGAATATGCCAAGCATGCCAATATGAAGCAGAGCGAAATGAAGAACAGTCTCGCTCAAATCGATATGTTGAAAGATTTTCTTGAGTTCTGCGAGGCTCCCGGCGCATTTCATATTGCCCAGGACCTTAAGTTGCAAGGCCCTATCGAGTCGCTTACGACCAGGCTTGGTAAGGTCAAGAACAAGGACGATCGAGAAGAGATTAAAAATGCCGTGTTTGCAAATTTGTTGTGTCAGACGCTCGGTGACCGCACGCGTGAGGTGCGCGAGTTTATCGATAATTTGATTGCTGACGACAAGCTGCGCGAAGAGCAGCTGGATTATACCGTTGAGGTTTTGGAAAGGCTTGAGGAAAAGCCTGACGACGTGGTTGTCACTACGGAATATCTCCGCGATACGTTTGGCTCTGACACGCGTTTGAAAGAGGGGATGAAGGCGTCTAGAACCGTTGCCCGCACGAAGGCCGGCAATCGTAACATCAAAAACGGACAAGTGCGTGCCGTCCGCAACGCACTCTCAAATGTTGGCGAAGTTGACGTGGAAATACTGCACAAACTGGAGCCCGAACAACTCGCCAATATGCAGGATGGGCTGCAGTCTCTTCTTGAGAAAGCCCAGGAAGTTCTCGAAGCCGTCCAAAAAAATCTAGAAGGCTAAGCAATGCGTTTATATCAGCGAGGCGGACAAATCTTTCTTGATCCCGAGCCTCTCGATGCCGACTCTCTGCGTCGCAATGCTCGCTTTAAGATGACCTGTAGGGCATACGTCAGGTGTGTCGTTAAGGGTCATATTTTGCTCGAAGAGATCGGCAACTATACAGAGTTCGAAAAGATTGTTGGCAAGCTATCGAAGGTTGCCAGCCGTCTTGGTGTGGCGCTATCGGTCGATGACGATCTTCAGGACGGCTTTACGCAGATTCGCGAACTTGCCGAGCAACGTTCGCGTTTGGGAAACGAGATCAAGCGCGGCGACCACAAACACGATGCCCATCTCGCAGAGTTCTCGGAGGTCGTCGATGCCGCCATGGCGCGTCCGCTAAAGGATCGCCAGATGCGCGACGCGTTTTTCTTGGCAACGATGGGACGTGCGGGCAACTTCTCGGTGCCGGGGTCGGGTAAAACGGCGACCGTTCTTGGTGCGTTTGCCTTTTTGGCGGAGCGCGGCATGGTCGATCGCATTATGGTCGTGTGCCCAAAAAACGCATTTGATTCCTGGGCGACGGAGTGGAGGCTCTGCTTTGGCGATAAGTGGCCACTCAACTTGTTTACAACGCAAGACGATGCTTACCGAAAGCTTGGTAAGTCTGACCGCCGGAGGTATATTCGCGCTCGTGTGGGCGGTTGCAATTTGCTGCTTGTGAATTACGAGGCGGCTATTGGCGTTGCCGAGGAACTCAGTAAGGTCGCTGGAGAGCGTACGCTTTTGGTGTTCGACGAAATCCATCGCGTTAAGCGCGTTGGCGGAAAGCAAGCTAACGCGGCTCTCGTTGTTTCTAAGAGTGCTCCCTATACGTTTGCCCTGACGGGCACGCCAATTCCTAACGGATATATCGACATTTACAATAGGCTCTGTTAGACCAGGATTGACATTCCGCCCCATCATCTCCTTGCGATTGCAC
>URHQ01000016.1 GCA_900547655.1 uncultured Collinsella sp. | reverse complement strand
CCGCTAGGCGGGCACTTTTACCGGGCGGCTAACCCACACAAACCCCCGAAGAGCCTTAAATAATCGCGACTTTCGATATAGCTTGAGGGATCCTTGAGGATCTTGGGAATGTCACTGCTGGGTATGAGCCCGGAGCGCAGGAGTGTCCACTCGAATGATTCCGGGAGGAACAAGCGAACGTTCTTGTAAACGCGCTGTCCGAGCACCTTTTCGATGTAGGGACCAAACGCTGCGCCGTCTCCAATGGCAAGAACGTTTTGCTCGGGGCATTCGTGAATTGTCCGCTTTAGATTTGCTACGCCGGTGGCGGTATAGCAGGGGATCCCGAGCCGGTTGCAAAGAGCGTCGTAGAATTGATAGCCAGATTTGCTATCTTCGACAACTACGGCGTCGGGTACCTCGAATCCAACATTTAGATCCTGATACAGCATGCTTGCCGTGTGGTCATATAGCGGCTTGGTTACCGAGTAGAAGCGCCTGTCGCTCTTGCGGCCATTGATTGTTTTACTCGTCGTGTTGACTAGCTTTAGGATTTCATCAACGCTGTAGGGGAGCTCGTTGGCATCACGACGAGATATCAGAACAAAGTAGTTGGACGAGCCGTTTACGGCTTTGGCGAAGTCCTTTGAGTAGATGAACTCGTTGCCCTCATCTAGAAAGACGATTGAATCTTCGATGATCGACAGCTCGCGCTCCCAGCGTCTGCCGGAAAGCGTTTCGCAGGGCACGTCGCAGCTGAGTGCAACTCCGCTTTCCGGTCCTCGGTCGTTGTAGTCGCGAATCATCGAGATGAGCGTCGTTTTGCCCGTGCCGCTGTTGCCGCGGATGAAGGAGATGTTGCGTTTGAACGTGAGCGTGTATTTGACCTTTGCGCGCTCAACGATGACGGTATGCGTCCCCTTCATTATTCATCAACATCCAAAAAATCATTGGTGGCACCGACGAACTCCTGCATGTTCCTGACGATGCGGCCGTCGTTATTGATGCGAATCTCAAAACGCTTCCAGGGAAATTTCATGATGTGGTAAAGGGTCACCAGCACATCCTGCTCTTTGCCAATTTTGAGCAGCCAGCGGGCGCAGTTATCTCCGCAAGTGGATGCATTGAACACCATGTTTGGTAGATTGCGAACCAGCAGCAGCGTCTTGACGCCGCCGGACAGTTCGAGTGGGGTGATCGAGCCCAGCTGCATGCTTACGATGTTGTGGGGGCCGATGAGCTCTGATCCGTCCACGCTTTTAATGATCTGTGCGGCCATAGGGTCTTCGAACCATGAGTCCAAGTATGAGTTCCTAAAGTAGGTCTCGGTATCGTAGATGGAACCGGGGTAATCTCCCAGATGGATGCTTAGCATGCGAGTCTCCAGACGTTGTGTGGCTGCAACGATTATATGCCAGTAATAAAGTGCCGCCAGTAGCGAGGTTGCTGCTGGCGGCACTGGCATTACTGGCGTGCGAATCGGGGTTGATGGATTTGCGCGCGAGACTACTTTTCGAGTCGTTCCCTCAACAGCTCTAGCGCATGTGCGTAGCCCTGCAGGCCCTCACCGGTGATGGTGGCGAAGCAGGCCAGGCGGGCGTAGCTCACCTGGCGGAAGTCCTCGCGGGTCTCGACAGCGCTGATGTGGACCTCCACAGCCGGGATTGCGACGGCTTTGAGCGCGTCCAGGATGGCCACGCTCGTATGCGTGTAGGCGGCCGGGTTGATGACGATGCCGTCGACCTTGCCGTAGGCCTCCTGAATCTTGTCGACGATGTTGCCCTCGTGGTTGGACTGGAAGACCTCGACCTCGTCGAAGCCCTGTGCAGTGCCCGCTTCCTGGCAGATCTGCACTAAGCGGTCGTAGTTGTCGCTGCCGTAGATGCCCGGCTCGCGAATGCCGAGCATGTTGAGGTTGGGGCCGTTGATGACGAGTGCTTTCATGGTTGCTTCCTTTGGAGTCGAGAAACCACCACAAAGGTGCCTGTCCCCTTTGTGGTGGATTTGGTTAGAGAACGGGTGGGAGGGTGTCGAGGAGAGCTTGGGCGGTGTTGGCGGCGCAGTCGCGCGAGTCTATGATGAAGTCAGCCCAGGCGCGGTAGCGCGGCATGCGCTGCTCGGCCAGCTTGTCGATGCCGTCGCGGGCGGTGATAGGGCGTCCCTTGTGGGCGAGCTCGTCGAGCTTACGGTTGAGCATCACGATCTGGCTGTTTTGGTGCAGCAGCGGATAGTTCTCGTCCCGCATGACCACGCCGCCGCCGGTGGAGAGCACCAGGCCGCTACGCTTGGAGATGTCGGACAGCGCCGCCGTCTCCTGCTCGCGGAAGGCCGCCTCGCCGCGCTCGACGATATAGTCGGCACAGGGCATGCCCAGGCGCTCCTCGAGAGCGCGATCGAGATCGATGTGCTCGCGTCCCGTGAGCTGGGCGATCTGCTCGCCCACTCGGGTTTTGCCCGAGCCCGGCATGCCAATCAGGGCGATGTTTTGCTCGCGGCGGGACAGACGCTCCGTCACATCCAGGATGCGCTCGCGCGGGGTGACTTGGCCGGTGTAGCGCTCAACAGCCTGTGCCGCCTGTGCCACAAGCATAAGCAGGCCACCGATGCAGGGGATCCCGCGGCGCTCGGCCTCGAGCATCAGGCCCGTGCGGGCGGGGTTGTAGACAATGTCGATAACGCCCTCGAGCGCATCGAGCCCTTCGAGCGTGCAGGGCGCGTCGGGGCAGTGGGGGAACATGCCGGCGGGCGTGCAGTTGACGAGCAACGCGGCATCGGATTGCTGTGCGATGTTATCGTAGTTGACCTCGCTCGTGCGGCCCACAGGCACGACGATGGCACCTAGGTCGCCGAGTACCATGCTGGCCGTAGTTCCCGCGCCGCCAGTGGCTCCGAGCACGAGAGCCTTCTTGCCGGCGACCTCAAGCCCCAGCTCCTCGACAAGGCACTGAAAACCAAAGTAGTCGGTGTTGTCGCCGCGCAGGCGACCGCCAGGTAGGCGTGTGATGGTGTTGACGTTGCCCATGCGCTCGGCCAGGGGACTCAGCTCGTCCAGGTACTCCGTGACGGCGCGCTTGTAGGGGATGGTCACGTTGGTACCCTCCCATTCGTCGCCCGTCATAAAGGCCGCGAGGTCCTCGGGCTCGCGCTCAAATCGCACGTACTCGAGCCCAGCGAGCTCCTTGTAGATGGTCGGGGTGTAGCTGTGGCCCAGCACGCGGCCCAGTACGCCGTAGGGGCGGGTTGCGGCGGTATCGGTCATCTAGAGCACCTCCGTGTAGCTGCCAAAGTAGGTGAAGCTCTCGCACACGTCGTCAATCGAGTCGAGCAGGTCGTCGAGCGCCTTGCTGCCAAAGGGGCAGTCCAGGTCAAAGTAGAACATAAACTCAAAGTCGCGACCGGGGATGGGGCGGCTCTCCAGCTTGATGAGGTTGATGTTGAGCGCATAGAAGCGCTCGAGTACGCGATAAAGGGCGCCCGGTTCGTTGGCCGTGGTGATCATGAGCGAGGTACGGTTGGCGCCGGGGTAGACGCGCGGCTCGCGGCTGATGACGACAAAGCGCGTGTAGTTGTTGTCCGAGTCTTGGATATTGGGCTCCAGCACCTCGAGGCCATACAGCGTGGCACAGCTGCGCGAGGCGATGGCGGCGACGTCGGTGCGCTCGGAGTTGGCGACCATCTCGGCCGACATGGCCGTGTTTGGGTACTTGGTGGCGTGCAGGTCATGGGACCCGATAAAGCCGGCACACTGGGCAATGGCTTGGCCGTGGCTGTAGACCTCGCGCACGTCGGCGAGCTTGGTGCCGGGTTTGACGAGCAAGTTGTGGTCGATCTTGAGTCGCAGCGAGCGCACGATGTGGAAGTCGAACTGGGCGAGCAGGTCGTAGACGGCGTTGACCGAGCCAGCGGTGGAGTTCTCGATGGGCAGCACGCCAAACTCGCAAAAGCCGTCGCGTACGGCGCGCATGACGCCCTCGAAGGTCTCGAAGAACGCGATATCGGGCACGGCAAAGAGCTTGCACGCGGCGATCTGGCTGTAGGCGCCCTCAACGCCCTGGCAGGCGACGCTGGCGGTCTGGGGGAAAGGCGTGTCGGAGGCTGCAGCCGTGGCGTGTGCCTTTTGCGAGACGGTGATGCCCTTGAGTTCGTTGATGTAGCGCTGCTGCTCGGCCTTGCTCATGCTCATGAGGAGGCGGAACAGGGTGATGGTTTGGGCCTCGTAGCGCTCGGGCGCGCGACTGGCGAGGTTGTTGAGTTTGGAGCGCTCGCGGGCGGGGTCGAAGACGGCCTTGCCCATCTCGATTTTTGACTTGGCGACCTCGGTGGCAATGTCCATGCGCTCGACAAAGCTGTTGAGCAGGGTGGTGTCGATGCCATCGATGGCCTGGCGGATGTCAGCAAGGTCCATGGAGGCCCCTTTCACGTGTCGGTGATTTTTCTGGGACGGGGATTAAAAAATCATTAGGTACACAATGATTTTTTAATCCCCGTCCCAGAAAAATCACTGGGTGGGCGTGGGGGCCGGAGTTGGCCCCCAGAGATTTTTAGAGCTGGGCGGCGTCCTCGAGGAGGGCGTCCCAGATGGCGAGCGCCGCGGCTGCTTCGGCAACGGGGACAGCGCGCGGGACGATGCAGGGATCGTGGCGGCCGTGGACCGAGAGCTCGGCATTTTCCATGGCGTCCATGTCTACGGTCTGCTGCTCGCGGCCAATTGAGGGCGTCGGCTTTACGGCCATGCGCCACATGACGGGCGCGCCGGTCGAAATACCGCCCAGGATGCCGCCGGCGTTGTTGGATTCAACCTCGATCTCGCCCGACTCTGCATCGATGCGATACGGATCGTTGTTTTCGCTGCCGCGCATGGCGGCCACGGCAAAGCCCATGCCAAACTCCACGCCCTTTACGGCGGGAATGCCAAACGCGATTTGCGCGATGCGGTTCTCGATGCCGTCGAACATGGGGTCGCCGATGCCCGCGGGAAGCCCGTAGATGCCGCACTCCACGATGCCGCCGATGCTGTCGAGTTCGTCGCGCGCGGCTAGGATCTCCTCGCGCATTCGACCGGCTGCGGCGGCGTCAATGCACGGCAGATCGTTCGTAAGGATTGCCTTGCGGTCGGCCTCGCGATAGACCATATCGTCCATAGGCAGGTCGGAGATGCCGCCGATCTGCGCGACGTGCGCCATGACCTGAATGCCGCGGGCCCCAAGTGCTTGCAGCGCAATGCCGCCGGCGATGCATAAGGGGGCCGTTAGGCGGCCGGAAAAATGCCCGCCACCAGCGACATCGTGCATGTTGTGATACTTCACGCGCGCAGGGAAGTCCGCATGTCCGGGACGGGGCTTGCGGCGCAGCTCGGAGTAATCATTGGAGCGCGTGTTGGTGTTCTCGATAATCGCGGCGATGGGCGCGCCGGTGGTATGTCCATCGACAACACCGGCGATGATGTGGGCGGCGTCGGCCTCGCGGCGTTTGGTCGCGGTCTCGTCGCGACCGGGGGCGCGACGGTCGAGGAAGGCCTGCAGCTTCTCTTGGTCCACGGCGATGCCCGCCGGGATGCCATCGAGCGAGCAGCCGATAGCGGGAGAGTGCGACTGGCCGAAGATGCTTAAGTGCAAGACGTTGCCAAAGGTCGAGGACATGCTATTCCTCCTCGAGCGTGACCTTGCCGCCCAGTAGGCGGTAGTGGTCGAAGAAATCGGGATAGGACTTGTTGACGGCCTCGGCGCCGTGGATCACGACCTCGCCGGTGGCGCGGCTCGCGGCGATGGCGGCCATCATGGCGATGCGGTGGTCGTTGTGCGAATCGACCTCGCCTCCGGTGAAGGCATCGACACCCTTGATGATGAGGTCGTCACCGGCGATGCGCACCTGCGCTCCCAGCGCGGTGAGCTCGCGGGTGGTGGTGACCAGACGGTCAGATTCCTTGATGCGCAGGCGTGCGCAGTCACGGATGAACGTGCGGCCCTGAGCCAGCGATGCCACGGCCGAGATGACGGGCACCAGGTCGGGGATGTCGTGGGCGCTCATCTCAAAGCCGGCGAGCTTGTCGGATTGCACAGTGGCGGCGTTCGTGGAGCGCACGATGCGGGCACCAAAGCGCGAAAGCGCGGCGAGCACGTTGCGGTCGCCCTGTGCGGAGCTCAGCGACACGCCCTCGACGGTGATGGGGTCGGTGCCGATGGCACCGGCGCACAGCCAAAAGGCGGCGTTGGACCAGTCGCCCTCGACGGCTACGCTGCCGGGCGTGCGGTACGAGCCGCTGTTTACGCGGAAGTTCGTGACCTCGGGCTGGCCGTCCTTGGCCGGAATACGCTCGACGTTGACCTCGACGCCAAAGGCCTTCATGGCCTGGATCGTCAGGTTGATGTAGGGGCGGCTCTCGATGAGGCCGGTCACCTGCACGCAGGAGGGCTTGGCCAGCAGCGGGGCTGCCAGCAGCAGGCCGGAGATATACTGCGAGCTCACGTTGCCCGGCAGCACAAAGGTGCCCGGGCGCATGCGGCCGCTTGTCTTGAGCGGAAAACCGCCCAGACCCTGCAGGTCGCAGCCGGCGGCGATGATCTCGTCCGAGAGCGGGGAGAGCGGGCGGGCGCCCAGTCGGCCCTGGCCCACAAACGTGGCCTCGGCACCCAGCGCGCAGGCGACGGGCAGCATAAAGCGCAGCGTGGAGCCGCTTTCGCCGCAGTCAAGCGTTCCGCCGGCAAGTGCCTTGAGCAGGCCAAACTCAATACTCTTCATAGTGGGATGGACCTGGAAGCCATCCTCGACGGTCTCGATGCGAGCACCCAGGGCCGTAAGGCAGCGCACCGTGGCCTCGATGTCGGCGCAGGTGGTGTTGCAGGTAACGTGCGTCTCGCCGTTGGCAAGCGCGGCGCAAATGATGAGGCGATGCGCCATCGACTTGGACGCGATCGCGGGAACGGTGCCCTTGAGCGGGGAGGGGATGATGCGGGCTAGCATGCGGATGCGTCTCCCTTCTGGCCGAGGCCCTCGGCAATGAGTTCGTGGAAAGTGGAAAGTGGCGTGCGGTCGATGCTGCAACGGCCAATGCCGTGCGGAATCACCAGGTCGATGGTGTTGCCCGTGCGCTTCTTGTCGTGCAGCGCCTCGGCAAAGACGGCATCGGCATCTAGGTTGCAGCGGGTCTTGAGACCATGGCGGGCGCAGAGCTCCTCAATACGACCGGGCAGTGCAGCATCGCAAACGCCGTGCAGGGCTGCGGCGCGCGTGATGATGCCCATGCCGATCGACACGCAGTTGCCGTGTCCGAGCTCAAAGTGCTCGCAGGCCTCGACGGCGTGTCCGGCGCTGTGTCCAAAGTTAAGGAGCTTGCGCTGGTTGGTCTCGCGCTCGTCGGCGACGACCACGGCGCGCTTGATGTCGATGTTGCGGGCGATGATGAGCGCTACGCGGGCCACATCGCGGTTGAGTAGCTCCAGCGTGAGCGGAGTCTTCTCCAGCTCGGCAAAAAGCTCCGGGTCGGCGATCACGGCGTGTTTCACAACCTCGCCGCAGCCGTCGGCGAACTGCTCGGGCGTGAGGGTGGCCAGGCACCCCACGTCGGCGATAACCACGCTCGGTTGCCAAAAGGCGCCGGCCAGGTTCTTGCCGGCAGCCAGGTCGATGGCGGTCTTGCCGCCCACCGACGAATCCACCATGGCGAGCAGACTCGTTGGGATCTGCACAAACTTACAGCCGCGCATGTAGGTGGCGGCCACAAAGCCCGCCACGTCGCCCACGACGCCGCCGCCGAGTGCCACGATCACGTCGGAGCGCGAAAGCTCGTGCTCGGCCACAAACTCCAAAATGGCAATATAGGTTTCGGCGCGCTTATGGGCCTCGCCGGCCTCGAAGGTGCAGATGCTCACCTCGTAGCCTGACGCCTCCAGGCTCTGCTTAACGGGCATCTGGTAGAGCGGGCCCACGTTGGTGTCCGTCACGATGACGGCCTTGGTACCGCCGGCAGTGGCGCGCACGAGCGGTCCCGCCTGCTCCAGCAAAAACGTGCCAACATGCACCTGGTAGGGGCGTGCAGTGTCGATATCGATGGTAATCGCCATAAGCTTCGGTCCTTTCGACCTGGCGTGATAGGTGGTCTAGTGGGAGGTCTCGTCGTCGAGCGCGCGCTTAATGCGGTCGCCCTCGGCAAGGAGATTCTCCAGATAGCGCTGGTCGCGGTCCTTGAGCGCACGGCTGTAGGCCCCAAGCGACTCGATTAGATGGTCGATCTCGAAGGCGAGCGCGTCGGCGTCGTCGATCATGAGCTCGGACCACATTTGCGGGTTGAGGTGCGCCACGCGGGTGAGATCGCGGTAGCTACCGGCCGAAAAGCCGTGGTGGACCTGGGCGGTCGGGCTCTTTACGTAGGCGTTTGACACCACGTGCGCAAGCTGGCTCGTGAAGGCGATGACGCGGTCGTGCTCGGCGGCGCTGGTCACGCTGAACTTGCCAAAGCCTAAGGGGCGCACCATCTCGCGCACCTGCCCCAAGAGCTCCAGCTTAAGGGCATCGTCCACCGCGGGCGGAACGAGCACCAGGGGAGCGCCCTGGAACAGGTCGGCGCGGGAGTGCGCGTAGCCCGAGAACTGGGTGCCCGCCATGGGGTGCGCGCCCACAAAGTAAAAGCCGTGCTCGCGGGCAAGCTCAAAGGCGCGCTCGCACACGATGCCCTTGACGCCCACCGTGTCGATCACCACGGGGCCCATGATGGCCTCGGTATCGGTGGCGTCGGCGAGTGCCTGGGCATGCGCCTCAAGCCACTCGATGCAGGCCTCGGGGTAGCAAGCCAGGACGATGATGTCGCATTCGCCGAGTGTCCTGTCGTTGAGCTCTCCGGCGACAGTGCCCGTGCTGGCGGCCGTCATGACATCGTCATCGGGGTCCCAGGCCAGCACGCGGACGCCCGCCTGCGCATAGCCGCGGGCAAAGCTGCCGCCGATGAGGCCAAGGCCGACGATGCCGGCGCACTTGGGGCCACCCTGGTTAACGCGCGCGTTTCTCACCGTACCCATGGGCTACTCCATGGTCTCTTGGCAGACAACCTCGCGGATGGCTCGGATGCGGCGCATGGTGTCGTCGAACTGATCGGGGGTGAGGGCCTGGGCGCCGTCGGACCATGCGCGGCTGGGCTCGTCGTGGACCTCGATCTCCAGGCCGTTGGCACCGCAGGCGGTCGCGGCGAGCGCCATGGGCTCGACGTAGCGGGTGTAGCCGGTGGCGTGGCTGGGGTCGGCGACGACGGGCAGGTGCGACAGGTGGTGCAGCACCGGCACGGCGTTGAGGTCGAAGGTGTTGCGGGTGCGGGTCTCGAAGGTGCGGATACCGCGCTCGCACAGGATAACGTTGTCGTTGCCCTCGCTCATGATGTACTCGGCGGCCATGAGCAGCTCATCGATCGTGCCGGACATGCCGCGCTTGAGCAGGATCGGGGTCTGGGTCTTGCCGACCTCCTTGAGCAGGGGGAAGTTCTGGGCGTTGCGGGCGCCGATTTGCATGACGTCAATCTTCTTGTCAAGGAAGACCTGCACGTCGCGTGGGTCCATGATCTCGGTGACGATCGGCATGTCGAGCTCGGCAGACGCCTCGCACAGCAGGTCGAGGCCGGCGGGGCCCATGCCCTGGTAGGCGTAGGGGGAGGTGCGGGGCTTGTAGGCACCGCCGCGCAGCATCGTGGCACCGGCGGCCTTCACGCGGCGGGCGATGCGGATGAGGTTCTCGCCCTCGACGGAGCAGGGGCCGGCGATGACCTGGAACTGGTCGCCGCCGATCTTGACGCCGTGGCCGCAGTCGATGACGGAGTCCTCGGGGTGGAATTTGCGGTTGGCACGCTTAAAAGGCTCGGAGACGCGCTGCACGCGCTCGACGACATCCATGGACTCGAGCAGGAACGGGTCGATCTTGGTCGTATCGCCCACCAGGCCGATGATCGTCTCGTTCTCGCCGCGCGAGACATCGGTCTTCAGGCCCTTTTTCTCAATCCAGCTGACGATATGGCTGACGGCCTCGTCGCTGGCGCTCTGCTTTAAAATAGCAATCATGGTGTGCCTCTCACCTCGATGGATAACCCTTGCAAAAACGGCCCGCATCGCGAGCCGTGTATATATGGTGCATGAGAGTTTATACTATCTGACTCGCTTTTGCCTTCTAAAGTGGGCCGTTGACCGCGTCTTCCTCGGAATTGCAAAGCTTTTTCTTTTATTTTGATAGCCCGTGGTGCACTTGGGTATAATGCCAAACGTTGGCCCTATTAGCTCAGGGGATTAGAGCGTCTGCCTCCGGAGCAGAAGGCCGTTGGTTCGAATCCAACATGGGGCACCATCGAACGTAAGACCGTCCGAACCTCGCATGGTCCGGGCGGTTTTTCTTATACCGACGCGACGTGATGGGACGTGGTATGGCAGCAACGGATATCGAGCGCGGACTCTCGACCGCCGAGGTCGAGGAGCGCATCGCCGCCGGTAAGATCAACCGCAACATGGAGCTCAAGACCAAGTCGGTCAAAGAGCTCATCATCGAGAACCTCTGCACGCTGTTCAATTTGATCAACGTGATCTTGGCGTTCCTGGTCATTTTGACCGGTTCGTTTAAGAATCTGACGTTCCTGTTCGTGGTGTTCCTCAATACCGCTATTGGCGTCATCCAGTCCATGCGTTCCAAGAAGATGGTCGATAAGCTCACGCTGCTGACCTCCAAGAAGGCCATCGCGGTGCGCGACGGCGCCGAGGTGGAGCTCGACTTGGACCAGATCGTGCTCGACGACATCATCCGCCTGGGGCGCGGCGACCAGATTCCCGCCGACGCCGTGGTGGTTTCGGGCGATGCGCTCGTGAACGAGAGCTTGCTGACGGGCGAGAGCGACCTTATTAAGAAACAGCCCGGTTCCGAGCTCATGAGCGGCAGCTTTATCGACTCGGGCCTGCTGCGCGCCCGCGTGATCCATGTCGGCGCCGACAACTACGTGGCTAAAATTAATAACGAGGCGAAGTACGTCAAAAAGGTCAATTCCGAGATCATGAACGCGCTTAACGCCATCGTGCGCTTTGCGAGCATCATCATGATCCCGCTCGGTTTGGCGTTGTTTGCCTCGAGTGTGAGCGAGCTGTGGGATGCCGCGGGAACCCCGGGCGATAGCGCGCTTTCGTGGTGCTTCTCCGAGCTGTTGGCTGGTCATGTGCCTTCGTCGGCGCTGCTGTCCACGGTGGGCGCCCTGCTGGGCATGATCCCGCAAGGCCTGGTGCTGCTGACCTCGTCGGTGCTCGCCATCGCCACGGTGCGCCTGGCCCGCCGCAAGGTGCTGGCGCAGCAGCTCTACTGCATCGAGACGCTCGCGCGCGTCGACGTGCTGTGCCTGGACAAGACGGGTACCATTACCTCGGGTCGTATGGAGGTCGAGGGCACCTACCCGCTGCCTGTTGAGGGTGTTGGCTTTGGCGTGAACTCGGACGAGGCGGCTGTTCCCGTCGATACCACAGTGCTCGATTTTGCGTTGGCTAACGTGGCACGTGCGACTTCGGCCGATGCCAACGAGACCTGCCAGGCGCTGCTCAACTATTACGCCGATCGCCCGGTCGAGGTGTCCGAGCCGCTGTCGGTCATTCCATTCTCGTCGTCTAAAAAATGGAGCGGCGCTTCTTTTGCGCAGGGCTCCTATGTGATGGGCGCCGCGCAGTTTGTGCTTTCCGAGCGTGTGCTTTCGCAGGTCGAGAACCGTGTCGCCGAGCTTGCCGATACCTGCCGCGTGCTCGTGGTGGCGCGCGTTGACGGCTTTACGCCCGATGGCGATATGGTGGGCGAGGCCGAGCCCGTGGGCTTTGTGACCATCCGCGACGAGATCCGTACTTCGGCGGCCGAAACCATCGGCTACTTTAACGAGCAGGGCGTGACCCTCAACGTGATCAGTGGCGACGACCCGCGTACGGTGTCGTCGATCGCGCGCGTGGTGGGCGTGCCGGGGGCGGACGCTTATGTGGACGCCACGACGCTCGATACGCCGGCCAAGCTCGATGCCGCAGTGGACCGCTACCATGTCTTTGGTCGTGTGACCCCGCAGCAGAAGCGCGAGCTCGTGCAGGCGCTCAAGCGCCGCGAGCACACCGTGGCCATGACGGGCGACGGCGTCAACGACGTGCTGGCGCTCAAGGAGGCCGACTGCTCCGTCGCCATGGCGGCTGGCTCCGATGCCGCGCGCAACGTGGCCGAGATCGTACTCGTCGACAACGATTTTGCCTCGATGCCCGCCGTGGTGGCCGAGGGCCGTCGCTCTATCAACAACCTGCAGCGTTCGGCGTCGTTGTTCCTGACCAAGACGCTGTTCTCGATGGGCCTGGCGGCGCTGTGCATCGCGCTGCCGCCGTACCCCTTCGAGCCCATCCAGATGACACTCATCAACTTCTTCTGCATCGGCGCGCCGGGCTTTGTGTTGGGCCTGGAGCCCAACAATGCTCGCGTGAAGGGTGCGTTTTTGACGAACGTACTCAAGCGTGCACTGCCGGCGTCGATTGCGGTCATTATGGCTGCGGCGCTCGATATCTTTGTGGCGCGCGTGTTTGGCTTTAGCCAGCTCACGCTGTCTACGATGTGCCTGCTTACGTCCTGCGCGGCGAGCGTCAGCCTGATCTGGCGCATCTCGCAGCCTCTCACGCCCTTACGTGTGGTGCTCTTTGTGTTTGTAGTCGCCGGCATCCTGGTGGGCGTTATCGGATTCCCGGAGCTGCTCTCTATTGCCAACCTGTCGATAGGCCAGATGGCTATCTTGGCTGTCATCGTGATCTTTACCTGCTCGGTGTTCTTTAAGCTCGCCACGATGATGGATTCGCTCAAGCCGCGTCGTCGTCATGCCGCAACTGGTTTTGGGCGTGGTGTGCGCGTTCACCTGGGTCGCGGTGGCGGCAAGGTGAGCTCGACGGGTTCGACGGCCGAGCGTTTTGCCAAGCGCGTCGCCGCCGACATGGCGCAGCGCCGCGAAGATCGCACCGCTCGCGAGGCCGAGGCCCGTGCACTCGAGGGCGTGGCCCAGGCCCAGCCCAAGAAAAAGAAGAGTGCCGGAGCCAAGCGCTCTCGCGTGACCAAGTCCGCCCAAGGCATCAAAGTCTCGATGCCAAGCAAAAAGAAGAAGTAACTACGCGCCCTGGCGATGTTGAATTGGTGCCTTGTTCCTGTGGGGCCGTGGCGATGTTATGCTCTAACCTCGATTGTTTGAATTGCTTCGAAAAGAGGATGCCGTGATCTGCCCGCATTGCCTTAAGACTATCGAGGACGGCGCCTCGTTCTGCCCCTACTGCAACGCCTACGTCGGCCCGGGCGACGGTCCCGAGCACACCGAGTTCGTGTTCTGTGAGGGCTGCGGTGCCCGTCTTTCTCCGCATGATCGTACGTGCCCCAAATGCGGACGCCCCGCTCCGGGTATCCTCTCCGAGGACGCGGCCGCATCCGACCTGGCAGCGGGCCGCACGGCAGGCTTTCCGCGCCTAACGCAAGAGCAGATCGATACCGAGGTGCCTCATGCGCCGGCCTCTGCCGCTGCGGTGCTTTCGGACGCCGCCGATCCTAACGAGACCTGCGTGCTGCCGGCTTTCGATAAGGATTTCGGTATCCCCAAGGTCGATATTCCCACGCCGGTTTCCCTGCATGACGATGCTCAAAAACCCAAGCGCAAGGTGCATCCCGACGAGGACGCCTATCACAAGCACAAGCGTCATATCCCCAAGCCGCTCATCGTCATCGCGGTCCTTGCTGTCGTTTGCGGCGGTGCGTATTGGTTCGTGACGGCCGATCCCATGGGTGTCATGCCTGGCTTCTATGACCAGTTTGGCCAGGCCGCGCAGACGACCTTCCCCACGCGCCAAAAGGGCGAGGCGACTGAGGACGATACCAAGCAGGACGATTCTGCCGAGGTGGTCCAGGAAGAAACTGTGCTCACCGATGATCAGCTCTATACCAGGCTCGACGGTCTGTATCAGACCATCGTGTCCTACGGTGACGAGGACCAGATCGGCGAGGTCATCGATTCCTTTAACAACGGCTATCTCCGAACGCCGCTGTCCACCCGCCAGGAGCTGTCGCAGAGTGCCTACGCCCTGCGCGACCAGATCAAAAAGACGCAAGATGAGCTTAACAACCTTAAGTATCAGGACGATACGGTCTATGCGGACGACATCGCCCACTTAAAGCAGCTTGCCGAGTGGATGTATGAGCGCGTCGACGTGATCTGCCAGAGTTGGGACATCTCGCTGGCCATTCCCGATGGCGAGTCGATGAGTTCCCACCAAAGCGAGATCCTGGCGCCCATCGCGCAGAGTGGCAACAGCGCGCTTAATCAGTACGACGCCAACGTGGGCTCCTGGAAGCCGCAGCAGCGTTCCTAAAATTAGTTCGCCATAGTCGGCATAACCTACGTGCGCAATTGATGTAAGCGCATGCTTATTGCTACAATTCGTACAAATATGCTTTAAACGCACGAGGAAGGAACCACATGTTTGGTTTTAAGAAAGAGCTCTACACGCCCGAGTATCAGCTTGCCGGCGACGAGTGCGCCGTTATCGAGACGTCGAAGGGTACCATCAAGGTCAAGTTTGACGGCGAGGGCGCTCCCATTCATGTCGCGAACTTCTGCGAGCTTTCCACGATGGGCTTCTATGATGGCCTTAAGTTCCATCGCTATGTGCCCGGCTTTGTCATTCAGGGCGGCGACCCCAATACCCGCGATATGTCCGGCGCCGACGTCGCTGCCGGTCTTGAGGGCCCCGACGGCATGCCCGGTACCGGTGGCCCCGGCTACTGCATCAAGGGCGAGTTTGCCACCAATCCGCGTAACAGCCATGTCGATGGTGCCCTTGCCATGGCACGCTCCATGGACCCCGATTCCGCGGGTTCGCAGTTTTACTTCTGCCTGGGTGCCCAGCATAACCTCGATTCCGGTTACACCGTCTTTGGTACCACGGTCGAGGGTCTCGATGTGATTTCGCAGCTGCGTGCCGGCGACGAGATCGTCCATGTTGAGATCGTTCACGAGTAAAGGGGACTTCCTTGAATAGCCAGCTGATCCAACAGGGCCGCGCCGCTTACCGCGCGGGTGATTTTTCCGCTGCAGCTCAGATGCTTGGGGCGGCAAAGACTCCCAACGAGATTATGGGTGAGGCCGACCACCTGCGCGGCAACGCCTTGATGCACCTGGGCATGTATGCCGAGGCCGCCGAGGCCTATGCCGCCGCCCTCAACGACGGCACCTACGGCAAGCGCGGCGCGCTGCTCACCAACCGCGGCAAGGCGCTCGCCGCCGTGGGCGACTACACGACGGCCGCTCAGGCGTTCTCTGCCGCTACGCAGGATGCTTCCTATGTTACGCCGTTCAAGGCCTATCTGGGCCTGGGCAATGCGCTGTTCCAGTCGGGCGACTATGCCAACGCGGGAACCGCCTTCCGTCAGGCCGCCATCGACGGCGCCAATCCGGCCCCTGCCGCCGCACTCGGCGAGCTCGGTCGTTGCTTCATTAAGCTCGGCCGTCCGGCGGATGCCGTGGAGACCTACCGCACGGCTATCGACTTTGCCGGCCCCCGCGACGACACGCGTGCGCTCAACGCCGGCATGGGTCAGGCGCTTTCTGCCGCCGGCCGTCCTTCCGACGCACTCGACGCCTTTAACGCCGCTACCGCCGATGGCATCTACCAGCTCACCTCCGAGCAGGCCGATGAGCTTGCCCGCGTGCACGATTCGCTTGCCGCGCTGTCTGCCCAGACGGCTATGGCCACGGCTCCGGCGCCCGCGATGGACGCTCCTGCCGTTGATCCGCTCGATCCTACGGGCGCGACCGGTCAGTTTATGCCCGATCCCTCGGACACCGGCTTCTTTACGCTGTCCGAGTCCGAGATGGTCCAGCAGGACCGTCAGGACCGTAAGCAGGCCAAGGTCCGTCGTCGCCATCGCCACACGGGTCTCAAAGTCTTCATCGTGCTGCTTCTGCTCATTTTGATCGCCGCGGGCGGTCTGGGCTTTGCCTACACGCGCGGCTTTGGCTTCCCGTCCCAGGAGTCTGTCGTTACCGATCTGTTCCAGGCTGCCGGCGACGGTGACACCGCAAAGGCCGAGTCTTGCCTGGCCTCGAGCCTGTCCGAGGACGCCAAGTCGATGATCATCTCCTCGATTCCGCAGGGTGCCACCGTGTCCGTCGAGGGCATGGATCAGTCCATGACCGAGACGACCGCCAAGGTTAAGGCATCGCTGTCCAAGGGCGGCGAGCAGGAGTACACCGTCAAATTCGTGCGCTCCGATAACCATATCGGCTGGGCCGTTTCCTCGCTCGATATGGATTTCTCGGCTGCTGACAACCAGTAGTGACCTTATGGGATTTAGCTTTGCCCGGCGCTTCACCGCAAGTGAGGTGCCGGGCTTGCGCTAGTATGATGAGCTAGTAGTTTTCCAGCAATCATCCAACACATCAGGAGTTGCGTTGTTTTCTTTGATGGATATGTTCTTCGGTAGCTATGCGGGCGATCTTGCCATCGACCTCGGCACCGCAAATACGCTTGTCTCCGTGCGTGGCAAGGGCATCGTCATTCGCGAGCCCTCTGTTGTCGCCATCGACAAGAACGACGAGCGCATCCTGGCGGTCGGTATCGAGGCAAAGCGCATGCTCGGCCGTACGCCCGGCAACATCGTGGCCGTTCGTCCCCTGAAGGACGGCGTCATCGCCGACTTCGATGTTACCGAGGCCATGCTTCGCTACTTTATCGACAAGGCGTCCGAGAAGCGCTATCCGTGGACCCCGCGTCCGCGCGTTGTCGTCTGCGTTCCCTCCGGCGTCACGTCGGTCGAGAAGCGTGCCGTATTTGAGGCCACGATCCAGGCTGGCGCTCGCCAGGCCTACCTGATCGAAGAGCCCATGGCTGCCGCTATCGGCGCCGATCTGCCCGTCGAGGAACCCACCGGCTCCATGGTCATCGACATCGGTGGCGGTACCACCGAGGTTGCCGTTATCGCTATGGGCGGCATCGTCGTCTCGCAGTCCATCCGTATTGCCGGCGACGAGTTCGATCAGGCCATCCTCACGCACGTTCGTGATGCCTACAACCTGGCCATCGGCGAGCGTACGGCAGAGGACATCAAGATCAAGGTCGGCTCCGCCGTGCCGCTCAAGGACGAGCTCGACGTCGAGGTCAACGGCCGCGACGTGATCACCGGTCTGCCCAAGACCGTGCGCATCGAGAGCGAGGAGATTCGTCGCGCACTCAACAAGCCGCTCGACGAGATGGCCAAGGCCGTCAAGGACGCACTCGACGCTACGCCTCCCGATCTTGCCTCGGACCTTATGTACTACGGCATTTTGCTGACCGGTGGTGGCGCGCTGCTGCGCGGTCTCGACGTGCGTCTGCGCGATGAGACCGGCGTTTCGGTCAACGTCAGCCCCACGGCGCTCGATAACGTCGTTAACGGCTGTGCCCGCGTGCTCGAGGCCAATGCGTTTGATGGCGGCTTCGTCCAGACCAATGCTTAATTTCCAAAAGGTGGATTCCATTTGGCACGATCTTCGGGTTTCTCCACAAATCTGAATACCAAGCGACAATCAACGGGTATGCGCCCGTTGATTGTTTTCAGCCTGATTTCGGTGTTGCTGCTCACGTTTTACATCCGCGAGGGCGAGGCAGGGCCGATTCATGCCGTGCGTTCGGGCGTAACGACGATTACCTCGCCGGTGCGCTTTGTGGGCTCGGCCGTGGCGGCTCCCTTCAATGCGATCGGCAACGTGTTCTCTAACCTTACGGCGTCGCAGGACACGCTCGACGAGCTCAAGAAGCAAAATGAGGAGCTGACCTCTAAGGTCGCCGAGCTTTCTGAGGCTCAAAAGACTGCTGAGCGTCTGGAGGGGCTGGTTGGCCTGCAGTCGACCTACAACCTTAAATCGACCGCAGCTCGTATTGTCGGTGCCTCCGGCGATGCCTGGACCTCGACCGTTACCATCGACAAGGGCTCTGCCGACGGCCTTACCATCAACATGCCTGTGACGAGTTCGGCCGGTGTTATCGGCCAGATCATCGAAGTTTCCGCCAAGACATCGACCGTGCGCCTGATTGGCGACGAGAACTCGGGCGTGTCCGCTATGGTGCAGGACACGCGCGCCCAAGGCATGCTGCAGGGTCAGGCTGACGGCACGCTGCGTCTTGAGTACGTGAGCGTCGACTCCGATGTTAAGGTTGGCGACATCATCGTGACCTCGGGCATCGGTGGCGTGTTCCCCAAGGGTCTACCGCTCGGCACCGTCTCGTCGGTTGAGAAATCGGCAAACGATGTGTACTACACCATTGTGGTGCGCGCTCAGACGACGGCCGAGAACAACGAGGAAGTGCTGGTCATTACCTCGCTGACCGACGAACAGTCGGCCTCGGATGAGGACGTGAGCACGGCCAACAGCACGCCGCAGGGAACGTCGCGCGATGCTGCGACCAAGACGAAGGACGAGGGCTCGGATGACAGTTCCGACACGTCCGAGACGACCGATTCCGGCTCGAGCGAATAGGGGGCATGTCCATGGATCTACACGAGCAGGGGATGAGCTCCCGCACGTTTGTGATCGCCGCCATCGTGTGCGTGCTGCTGCAGGCAGGCCTGGCACCGCAGATCTCCATTGCGGGCGGTCGCGTCAACTTCATGATTATCCTGGTGTGCCTAAGCGTGTTCTCGGGCGACCCGACCCGTGCCGTCGTGTGCGGTTTTTGCAGCGGCTTGTTCTATGACCTGTCTGCTGCCGTGCCGGTGGGCGTTATGTCGCTCCTGCTGACCGTGGGTTCTTTTGCCCTGGTGCACAGCGCCGTCGGTCAGACGGGCGGTACCCCGAGTGCGCGCGGCGTCACCGTGGGCGCCTTTGCGCTCGTCATTAATGTGATCTACAGCATCATCTTGCTGTTTATGGGTTTGGAGACGAGCTTTGTCGTGGCGATCTTCGGCCATGCGCTGCCGTCCTCGATCCTGACGGGTCTGGTTGCCATTCCGTTTTTGATGTCCGGCGTCGTGCCGCAGTCCGGCTATGGATTCTCCGCACGTGGCGGACGCCAGTCGGGTATGCGCTTTAAGCCCAAGACCCGCAAGCTCAAATAGGGGAGGCCCGTAGATGTCTTCCCAGTTGACGGTTATTATCGCCGGTATCGTGCTGGTTGTGGCCATCGTGGTCGCGCTGGTCATCATGCGTCGTGGCGATTCCCGTTTTACCTACGATACGCAGCATGGAACGGCCCCGCGCGCCACCGAGGGCGAGGGCAATACCGCGGCGACCGCCTTTAAGGGCCGCTTTTCCATCCTCACCACGGGTGTGGGCGCGATGTTTGCGGCACTTGCCGTCAAGCTGTGGGGCATGCAGATGGTCTCGTCGGACTATTACGAGAAGCAGGCCAATAGTAATCAGACTCGCACCGTTACCACACCCGCTGTGCGCGGCCGCATCCTCGACCGCAATGGCGTGGCGCTTGTCCAGAACCGTCCCTCACTTGCTGTCGTGGCCTACCGCGACCTTGCCGAGGATGAGGTTCTGGTTCGCCATCTTGCCAACGTGCTTGGAATGCCTTATGTGGCGGTCCTTCGCAATATTCAGGACAATACAGAGGGCGCTCAGAGCCTGCATACCATCGCGACGGACGTCCGTCGCTCCACGGTTGCCTATATTCAGGAGCATGCCGGCGAGTTCCCGGGCGTCAAGATTGCCGAGCGTACCGAACGCCAGTATCCATACGGCGAGACGGCATGCCATATCTTGGGCTATACCGGCACCATTACCTCCGAGCAGCTCGAGGCCCAGAATAAGAAAACCTCTGGCGATGATGATGCTTCTGCTGGCAAGATTACGTACCAGTCGGGCGATATCGTGGGCCAGGCGGGCGTTGAGAGCTACTACGAAAACCTGCTGCAGGGTATTCGTGGCGAGCAGACCGTCAAGGTCGATGCCTCGGGCAATGTGACCGGTCAGGCCGGCGCCGTGCCCGCGAAGGCCGGCTCCGACATTAAGCTCACGCTCGACCTTAAGATCCAACAGGCCTGTGAGACGGCACTGGCGAGCGCTATCGAGCTTGCCAAGACCACTGGCTACAGCAATGCCGGCAACGGCGCTGTGGTGTGTCTCGATCCCAACAATGGCGAGATCCTGGGCATGGCGAGCCAGCCCAAGTTCGATCCGTCCGTCTTTATCGGCGGCGTCTCAAATGACGTGTGGACCGAGCTCAATGATGACAAGGGTTCGCACCCGCTGCTCAACCGCGCCATTAGCGGACAGTACATGTCGGCCTCGACCATCAAGCCGCTCTCGGCGCTGGCCGGTCTTGAGTTTGGAACCTACACTTCAACGCAGACAACCAACTGCACGGGCTATTGGACGGGCCTGGGCAAGGCTTGGGGCAAGCGCTGCTGGCTGACGTCTGGCCACGGCACCATGACGCTGCAGTCGGGTATCGCCAACTCGTGCGACCCCGTCTTCTACGACATGGGTAAGGCGTTCTTTTATGACGAGCAACATCCCGAGGGCCTGCAGGAGGTCTTTCGTCGCTGGGGCCTAGGCAAGACCTGCGGTATCGATCTGCCGAGTGAGGGCGCGGGTCGTATTCCCGATGCCGAGTGGAAAGAGTCGTACTTCACCGACGCCTCTGCCGAGGACCGCAAGTGGAATGCCGGCGATATGACCAACATTGCTATCGGCCAGGGCGACATCCTGGTGACGCCCCTGCAGATGGCGTGCGCCTATATGGGTCTTGCCAACGGCGGCAAACAGTACGTGCCTCACGTATTTTTGTCTGCCGTGTCGCGCGATGGCGACGGCGATGCCTATAAGTACAATGGCAAGGGCAAGAAGAAGCGCCTGGAGGCCAAGATCAACAGCGATTCGGATTTGGCTCTTGTTCGCAACGGCATGCACGACGTAATTTACACGGCATCGACGTCCCTGGCGGCGCACTTTGGCACCCTGACGCCGCAGGTATACGGCAAGTCGGGCACGGGCGAGAAAAGTGGCGAGGATGAATACGCGTGGTTCTGCGCCTATGCACCGGCCGATGACCCCAAGTATGTCATCGCTACCGTCCTGGAGCAGGGCGGCGGTGGCTCAGATACCGCGATGCATGTCGTGCGCGACGTGCTCGGCGTGATTTATGGCGAGCCCGATACCTCTTCGGCCTCGGGCGATTCTTCGGTTCGATAGGAGGTTGCGATGGATTTTTCTCCGGCGGATCTGTTCCGTTCAACCAAGACCGGCTCTCGCAGCAGCCTGGACCGTGTCAACAAGCAACTTTCGGCCTCGCGCGGCACGTTTCGCCAAAAGGTGCATATCGGTGTGCTCGTGGCTACTGTGGCCCTCGTCGCCTACGGTGCCATCATTATCTGGTCGGCTTCGCAGTTTAAGGCCGATGCTTCGTTCTCACGCCATCTGCTGGGAATTGGAATCGGTACGGTTCTGGCGGTGCTGGTCTGGCGTACCGACCTGCGCGGTATTTCCAATTTCTCGACGGCGTTGCTCGTCATCGACCTGATCGTGATCCTCTCGCCCAAGATTCCGGGTCTGTCCTATACAGGCGGTCTGGGCATGACGGGCTGGATCAAGATTCCCGGTATCGGCTTGACATTCCAGCCGGTTGAGCTTGCCAAGCTCATCACCATCTTCTTTATTGCTACGCTTGGCTCGCAGTATAACGGTCGCATCGATACCGTTCGTGACTACGTCAAGCTCTGCGGCATGCTGTCCATTCCGTTTTTGGCCGTCGTTGCCATGGGCGACCTGGGCTCGGGCCTGGTCGTGCTGGTTTCGGGCGCCATCGTCATTTGTATGAGCGGTGCACGCCGCGAATGGGTGCTGTCGACCTTGGCCCTGCTCGTGGGCCTGGTGGCCCTCGTCCTGGCGCTCGATTCGGTCTTTGATTCGTTGCTCGGCCACGATGTGCTCATCAAGCAGTATCAGATGAACCGTCTGACGGTCTTTATCGACCCCGATAATGCCGATTCGGACGATGCCTACAACCTGCAGCAGTCGCTTATCGCCGTTGGCTCGGGCGGCTTCTTTGGTAAGGGCCTGGGGCATGCGACGCAGTCGGCCGGCGGCTTTCTGCCTGAGTTCCACACCGACTTCGTCTTCGCCTTCCTGTCCGAGACCTTTGGCTTTTGCGGTTCCTTTTTGCTCCTGTGCCTCTACGTGCTGCTGATCTTTTCGACGATTCGCGTCGCCTTTAAGTGTGAGTCGCTGTTCCTGCGTCTGTCGTGCGTAGGTATCGTCGGCATGTGGGCATTCCAGACCTTCGAGAACATCGGCATGTGCATCGGCATGATGCCGATTACCGGTATTCCGCTACCGTTTATTAGCTTCGGTTCGTCTTCGATGATGATCCAGCTGCTGACGGTGGGTATCGTACAATCCATATGGCGGCATCGTTCGGGCGCCGCGTAACCGCTGGAGGGGTTTGCTATGAAAATTCCCGTAGATAAGCTGACCCGCGCTTTTAAGATGGGCGCGTCCGTTAAGAAGGATTCCGATACGCCGGTGCGCGTCTCGGTCTATCTGGATTCGTCCGCCTCGCGCTTTCTGGCCGAGACGGTGCGTGACGCCTTTGTGCCGCAGACGACCTCGGGCATTGTGCGCGTCGAGCGTCTGGGGGAGGAGCGAATTGCTCCAAAGACCGATACCGATGTGGTGCTGGTGCTCTCGTGTGGTTCCGACCGCTTGGAGAGTGCCGTGCAGGAGCTCGTGATCGCCGGCGCGCCCGTGTGCGTGCTTGCCGAGTCTGCTGTGGAAGTGCCGTTTATCGAGGAGTCCACGCCCATGCTCGGCGTGGTGGCGGCAACCGATAAGACGTATCTGCTCGAGACGCTTGCCCGCTGGATTCTCGATCGCACCGACAAGGAAACGGCTTTTGCGGCGAACTTTGCCTTCATGCGCATCGCGGCCGCCAATCGTATCATCACCTCGTGCGCGCTCACCAATATGGCGACCGGTGCACTGGTGTTTTTGCCGGGCGCCGATTATCCCGTTATGGCGCTGGCGCAGGTGGGCATGCTCTTTGAGCTCGCTGTCGTCTTTGGACGCGGCATTAAGCCCGAGCGCGGCTACGAGGTCGCGGGCGTGCTTGCCGGCGGTCTTGTGATCCGGGCGGTTACCCGCGCGCTCGTCAAGCAGACGCCGCATATTGGGTTTGCCGTCAAGGCGCTCACTGCTGCCGCGGGCACCTATGGCATGGGCCGTGCGCTCGTTTCGCTCTACGAGCGCGATGTCGACTACAGCCGTGCCAACGAGGTGGTCACTGCCACGTTCTCCCGCGTTCGCGATCTGGTGACCACGGTCGCGGGCGCTACCCGTCCTATGGCGTCCTATCAGGACGCATCAGATCTCGCTGCTTAGGGGTTTTCCGTTGCGCGTTGCATACCAAGATTGTTTTCATCTAATTGAGCCGCTGCTCGCCAAGGTCGAGAAACCGAGCCGCTATATCGATCACGAGTGGGGCACGCTTTCCAAGGCCGATGCCGATTACCGTTGCTGCCTGATCTACCCGGATGTGTACGAGGTTGGTCTGCCCAACCAGGGTATCGCCATCCTCTACAACATCCTTAACCAGGCCGAGGGCATCTCCTGCGAGCGTGGCTATGTGCCGTGGCCCGATATGGGTGACGCCATGCGCGAGGCAGGCATTCCGCTGCTCTCGCTCGAGGGTGCAGCGCCGGTCGCTTCGTTTGATATCGTCGGCCTGCATGTGCCGCACGAGATGGCGGTGACGAACTTCCTCGAGGCTCTCGACCTCGCTGGCATTCCGCTGTTAGCGGCCGACCGCGGCGAAGACGACCCCATCATCATCGCCGGCGGCCCCTCGGTGTACAATCCCGAGCCGTACGCGGCCTTCTTCGATGCCATCCTCATCGGCGAGGGCGAGGAGTCGCTGCTCGAGACCTGCCAGCTACATCGCCGCCTGCGTGACGAAGGAGTCCCGCGCGCGCAGATTGTTGAGCAGCTTGCATCCATTGCCGGCAACTACGTGCCGTCGCTCTATGAGGTTCGTCACGACGAGCCCTGCTCGCCGCATGGCTACACCGTGCCGCGTGAAGGCAAGGATGCGCCTACTGTGGTCTACAAACGCGTCGTCGAGGATTTCGGCGCCACGAATCCGCTGTCGCAGTCGTGCGTACCCTATGCGCAGCTAGTCCACGACCGCCTGTCTATCGAGATCCTGCGCGGCTGCGCCCGCGGCTGTCGTTTTTGCCAGGCCGGCATGACGTATCGCCCGGTGCGCGAGCGCTCGGCCGACCAGATCGTCTCGTCGGTGATTCAGGGTCTGGAAAAGACCGGCTATGACGAGGTGTCGCTGACCTCGCTCTCCACGACCGACCACTCCTGCATTCGCGACGTGCTCGGCAGGCTCAACCGTCGCCTGGAGGATACGGGTATTCGCGTGTCTATTCCGTCGCAGCGCCTGGATTCGTTTGGCGTGGATATGGCCGAGTCGGTCGCCGGCGAAAAGAAGGGCGGCCTGACGTTCGCGCCCGAGGCCGGCAGCCAGCGCATGCGCGACATCATTAACAAGAACGTGACCGAGGAGGACTTGGACCGTGCGGCCAAGGCGGCCTTCGAGGCCGGCTGGAACCGTATGAAGCTCTACTTTATGATGGGCCTTCCCGGCGAGCGCGACGAGGACATCGTGGCCATCGCCAATCTGGCCGATCACGTGCTGGAGCTCGGTCGTTCCGTGGTGCCCAAGGCTCGTCGCGGCTCGATCTCGGTGTCCATCTCGGTTTCGGTCTTTATCCCCAAGGCTGCCACGCCGTTCCAGTGGTGCCCGCAGCTCGACTACGACGACGTCAAGCGCCGCCAGAAGCTACTCATCACGAGTGTGCGCAACCGCGCCGTTCGCGTACACTACCACGATGCCGAGACCTCGCTTATCGAGGCTGCGCTCTCCCGTGCCGGTCGCGATATGACACCGGTCATCATCGACGCCTGGCGTGCGGGCTCGCGCTTCGACGCCTGGGTAGAGCATTTCTCGCTCGATAACTGGAAGGAGGCTGCTGCCAAAAACGGCATCGACCTCAATGAGCTCGTGCACCTGCCCTACGAGTTGGACTGGCGCCTGCCGTGGGAGCACGTGAGCCCCGGCTGCACGCGCGGCTTCCTCGAGCGCGAGTACCGTCGCTCGCTCGAGGGCGTCACGACTCCCGACTGCACCCGCACGTCGTGCACCGGCTGCGGGATCTGCCCCACGCTCCACGCCAAGAATGTATTGATGGGTGATCGCGCATGAGTGAGCGCCTGACCGACAACCCCTCGCTCTTTAGGCTTCGTGTTCGCTATGGCAAGCGCGATCGCCTTAAGTACCTGGGCCATCTCGAAGTGATCCATACCATTGAGCGCATCGTGCGCCGTGCGGGACTTCCCTATGCCGTCACGCAGGGCTTCTCTCCGCACATGCGCGTGGGCTTCTCTTCGGCGCTACCGGTTGGTACGTCGTCGACCTGCGAGTGGTATGACCTGTTTATGACCGAGTTCGTGGCGCTCGACGAGGCGTTTGGGCGCCTGGCTGCGGCGTCTCCGGCCGATCTGGCGCCCATCGAGGCGGCGTACATCGACGTTCGCACGCCGGCGTTGACGGCGCAGCTCACGCGCCTGTCGTATCGCATCGACCTGCACTTGGATCCCGAGGCGCCCGTAAGCGCCGACGAGGTGCGTCGTGCGATCGACACGCTGCGCGCGGACCATGGCATCGACTACGCGCGCGGAAAAAAGAGCAAGCGCTTGGATTTGGATCACACGCTCGTGGGCTATGAGCTCACGGCGGGGGAGCGCCCGGACCATTTGGTGCTCATGCTCGACACCCATGCCGACAACGAGGGCTCCATGCGTCCGGAAATTTTGCTTTCTGCTGCTGATGTTTTGTTGCAGGGCTTGACCCCGGGCGTGGATGCACCTATTGTTTCCACCGGTATGCAAGACCTCGTGACCATCTGCTCCTACGATGTCGAGCGTCAGAATCAAGCATGCGAGGACGACGAGGGCCGACTCGTCAGCCCCATACCTGTGCGAACTTGTGGATTTGCTCCACATACTCGTTGACGGGGTTATTTTCGCCTGCTACTATATTCGGCTGTTGCACTAACTGATGCATGAAGGGCAAGTAAACATGTACGCAATCGTTAACACGGGCGGCAAGCAGTACAAGGTCGCCACCGACGATGTCATCACCGTCGAGAAGATCGAGGGCAATGAGGGCGACAAGGTCACCCTGCCGGTTATCTTCCTCAACGATGGTAAGAAGATCGTCACCGATCCCGACAAGCTGGCCAAGGCCAAGGTTACCGCTCAGATCGTTGAGCAGTTCAAGGGCGAGAAGCAGCTGGTCTTCAAGTTCCACAAGCGCAAGCGCTATCGTCGTCTGAAGGGTCACCGTCAGCAGCTCACCAAGCTGAAGATCGTGAAGGTTCAGGCTACCTCCCGCGCCAAGAAGGCTGTCAAGGCAGAGGCTGAGGCTGTTGCCGAGGCTCCCGTCGCCGAGTAGATTACACTCGTAACGAAAGAGTAGGTATACACAATGGCACACAAAAAAGGACTCGGTTCCTCCCGTAATGGCCGTGACTCCCGCGGTCAGCGCCTTGGCACGAAGCGCTATGCCGGCCAGACGGTAACCACGGGCACGATTCTCGTCCGTCAGCACGGCACGCACATCCACCCGGGTGAGAACGTTGGCCGTGGTAAGGACGACACGCTGTTCGCGCTGGTCGACGGTACCGTTGAGTTCCACAAGGGTATCAAGCATAGGGTCAGCGTACGCCCGCTCGCGAACGCGTAATTCACCCTTCATAGAGCACATATGTGGGAGGCACTTGAGTTTTAGGATTCAAGGGTCTCCCTCTTTTTGTAGGAGGCGATTCTGTTGTCACAGTTCACCGATATCAGCCGCATTAACGTGTGCGGCGGCGACGGCGGAGCCGGATGCATGTCGTTTAGGCGCGAGGCATTTGTCCCCAAGGGCGGCCCCGATGGCGGCGACGGCGGTCGTGGCGGCAATGTCGTTATCCAGGCCGATGCTCAGCTGTCTTCGCTGATCGATTACCGCTTTAAGCATCACTTCCGCGCCGAGCGCGGCACGCACGGGCAGGGTGCCCGCCGTAACGGTAAGAGCGGCGAGGACCTGATTCTCAAGGTCCCTATGGGTACCGTGGTGCGCGAGCTCGACCCCGAGACGCAGACCCCGATGTTCGAGATTGCCGATCTGGTGCACGATGGCGAGCGCGTCGTCGTGGCGCCCGGCGGTGCCGGTGGCCTGGGCAACACGCACTTTGTGACGTCGGTGCGCCGCGCGCCCGCGTTTGCTCAGCTGGGCGAACCGGCCGAGGAGCACTGGATTGAGCTCGAGATGAAGCTTATGGCCGATGCCGCGCTCGTGGGCTTCCCCTCGGTGGGTAAGTCATCGCTCATCGCGCGCATGAGTGCCGCCCGTCCCAAGATTGCCGACTACCCGTTTACCACGCTCGTGCCGAACCTCGGCATGGTGCGTGCCGGCGAATATTCTTACGTCGTTGCCGACGTCCCCGGTCTCATCGAGGGCGCGAGCGAGGGCCGTGGCCTGGGTCACCAGTTTCTGCGCCACATTGAGCGTACGGCCCTGATTATGCACGTCGTCGACATGACGGGTGGTTTTGAGGATCGCGATCCGGTCGAGGATTACCACATTATCAATCGTGAGCTCGAGCAGTATGGCGCCGAGCTTTCGGAGCGTCCGCAGATCGTCGTTGCCAACAAGTGCGACGCGCCGGGCACGGCCGACAAGATTGCCGACCTCAAGCGCGCAGCGCTCGACGATGGACATATGTTCTTTGCCGTGTCTGCTGTGACGGGCGCCGGCCTCAACACGCTGATGCTTGCCGTGGGCGAGCAGGTGGCTAAGCTTCGCGCCGAGCTGGCGGTTGCTGATGAGCCGGTCGATCTGCGCGACGAGGAGTGGGAGCGCCGCCGTCTGCAGCGCGAGAAGCGTTTCCGCATTGTCCAGGAAGAGCCCGGTGCCTTCCGCGTGGTCGGTCGTGCCATCGAGCGCATGGTCATTCAGACCGACTGGGAAAACGAGGAAGCCGTCATTTACTTGCAGCATAAGTTTGCGCGTATGGGTGTTGACGACGCGCTCGAGAAGGCTGGTTGCCGTGCGGGCGATGAGGTCCGCATTTGCCAGCGCGCCTTTGACTTTGAGGGCGCCGAGGACTTCTCGGAGTACGAGGAGCTCGAGGATGTTGGCGAGGACGTTGCCGTTGAAGCCATTGACGTGGCCGATGCTGCGGATGAGGGCGTCGAGGTTGTCGATGCGGCGGATGCCGCGGGCGATGCCGGGACTTCGGAGGGCGAGTAAGCCATGTCGCTGCGCGGTGGAATCGGTCTGCCCGAGCTTCCTCTAGAGGACGGGCGGGAGTTTAGGCTCGGCATTATGGGCGGCACATTCGACCCGATTCATTACGGGCACTTGGTGACTGCCGAGCAGGCACGCGAGTCGCTCGACTTGGACGCTGTGCTCTTTATGCCGGCGGGCTCTCCTGCCTTTAAGCTTGACAAGCCGGTGACGCCTGCCGAGGACCGTTATGCCATGACGGTCCTCGCCACCGCCGCGAACCCGGCCTTTTTGGCGAGCCGGTTCGAGATCGACCGTCCGGGCGTAACCTATACGGCCGATACGCTTCATGCCCTTCGCGACTTTTACCCGCCGCAGGTAAAGCTCTACTTTATTACGGGCGCCGACGCGATTATCGATATTGTGACCTGGCATGATGCCGAACGAATTGCTGAGCTTGCTACCTTTATTGCGGCGACGCGACCGGGCTTTGATATCGATACGGCGCGTGCCCGAATCAAAGAGTCGGGGCTGCCGTTCGACGTGCGCTATATTCAGATTCCGGCGCTGGCGATCAGCTCGACGAACATTCGCAAGCGTGTTGCCCGCGGTATGAGCGTGCGCTATCTTACGAGCGAGTCCGTGCTCGGCTACATTCGCAAACGCAGGCTATATGCCGATTTGGGCCAAGAAGATTTTGAGTGATGGGGGTCTACGTTGTCGGTAGAGGATCAGTTTGAGGGCGATGAGCGCGCGCTGCTCAAGCGCATTCAAGAGCTGCTCGATGTTCGCATGAAGGATAAGCGCAAGCGCTATGTGCATTCGCTGGGTGTTGCCGAGACCGCACTTCATCTGGCCGAGGTCTACGGCGTCGACCGCTTTGATGCCGCTGCCGCCGGTCTGATCCATGACTGGGACAAAGTGCTCTCCGACGACGAGCTGGTCACGCGCGCTCTGCATTACGGCATTAAGATTGCCGGCTCTCCTTCCGCCGCGACGCCGCTTTTGCATGGCCCTGTTGCCGCCTATGAGCTTCCGCAGCTTTTTCCCGAGCTGTCGCCGGCCGTTTTCCAGGCTGTCGACCGTCATACCGTGGGTGCCTGCGACATGACGCCGCTCGATATGGTGGTCTTTGTGGCCGATGCCATCGAGCCCAACCGCCACGGCGACTATGCGCATGCGCTGCGCAAGATGGTGGGGGAGTCGACGCTCGATGAGTTGTTCTTCTCCTGTTTTGCGCAGGGTTTGGTCTATGTGATCCAGTCCGGGCGCTATCTTTATCCCACAGCTATTACGATTTACAACCATTACGCCCAGCTGCGCTAGCTCGGGCTGTCTAGAAAGAGGTATTCCATGGCCGACGAGACCATGACCGACGAGCAGATTCTTGAAGGTGTGGAGCACAAGAGCTTCGTCGCCACGTCCGACCGCACTGCCGCCTCGCTGTCCGCGAGCGGTGTCGCCGCCGAGGATGTCGCCCGCGCCGCCGCGCAGGCCGCCTACGACAAGAAGGGCGAGGACGTTCAGGTGCTCGACCTGACCGAGCTTTCCGACGTATGCGACTACTTTGTGCTTGCCACCGGTACCAACAACCGCCAGGTCGATTCTATCGTCGACGAGATCGAGGAGAAGGTCGCCGAGGCTTGCGGCGAGCACCCGTTCTCCATCGAGGGTCGCGAGCAGAAGACCTGGATGCTCATGGACTACGGTTCGGTTGTCGTCCACGTCTTCACTCCCGAAGCCCGCGACTTCTACCGCCTCGAGAAACTCTGGGGAGACGCCCCCCAGCTCCCCCTCAACCTCCTCTAAATGATTTTTCTGGGACGGGGATAAAATAAGGCTCTGTTAGACCAGGATTGACATACATGTGTCCCCACGGTGCCATATCGTTAG
>URHQ01000015.1 GCA_900547655.1 uncultured Collinsella sp. | reverse complement strand
GCTCCGGTCTCGTGGGCTCGGAGATGTGTATAAGAGACAGCCATGAGCTCGTGGGCGGCCTTGAGCTGTTCCATAACCTGGGCGGGATCGGCCTCATCGGCCTTGGTGAGCACCAGGACCTTCTTGGAACGGGCGCATCTGACGCGCTCGGCAACCCAAGCGTCTCCCCTGCCGATCGGCTTGGTGGCATCAATCAAAAAAGCGACGACATCGACATCGTTCAGCTCGAACAACGCGCTCTTGTTGAGCTCGGATCCCAGACCGTCCTTGGGCTTATGAATACCCGGGGTATCGACAAAGACCAGCTGGTAGCCGGGACGGCTGACGACGGCACGCATGCGGCGACGGGTCGTCTGGGCCACCGGCGAGGTGATGGCGACCTTTTTGCCATAGCAGGCATTAAGCAATGTGGACTTGCCTGCGTTGGGGCGTCCGACCAGGGCCACGAAGCCGCTGCGGAAACCAGGCTCAACGTCGCCAAAGCCCGCGAGGTTGTCGTCCTCGTCGCACAGGGCGTCGAGCTCCTCGTCGCTCATGCCCTCAAACGGGTCGAACTCCTCGACATCCTCGAGCCCCTCGGTATCCACTGCGTCCAAAGTCTCGTCGTCCAGGATCTCATCGGTAGGCTGCATATTGTCGGTCATGGGAATCCCTTTCTAAATAAAGCCGAGCGCGTGAGCAAATACCAGCAAACCCACAATCGCGGCGGTGATTGAAAGAACGTATACAGAGGCGGCGGCGATGTCCTTCGCACGCTTAGCCAGCGGATGGAGCTCCTGGGTCGCCAGGTCGACGATAGCCTCCATAGCGGTGTTGCACAGCTCGCCGTGAATCACCAGGCCACAACAGATGATAATCGTGGCCCACTCGGCAATGTCGAGGCCCACGATACAGCCGGCAATGACGGTGCACACGCCCGCCACGAGCATGACCTTGATGTTGCGCTCGGTCTTGACGGCGGTAACGAAGCCCTCCATGGCGTAGGAAAACGACTTTAAGAAGGACGGATGGTCCTTGTTCGATCCGGGAATCATAGACGGCTCCTAGTCGTGGGCGTGGTTGGTGATGGGGCCGACGTGGACTAGCTTGGGGTCCTCGCCGCGCTCGAGCGCCAGATCGCGCAGGATGGCGTCCTCGCGGGCCTCCATGACCTCGGCCTCGTCGTCCTCGATATGGTCATAGCCCAGCAGGTGCAGCATGCCGTGAACGAGCATCAGACGGCACTCGTCAGCGGGGCTATTGCCAAAGCCTGGGGCCTGACGGGCAATAACCTGCGGGGCCAAGATGATATCGCCGAGCTCGAGCGTCTCGTCGGCGGGAATATCCTCGTCAAAGGCCGAGTCGCATTCAAACGAGAGCACATCGGTGGTGCGGTCGATACCGCGCCACTCGTGGTTGAGCTCGTGCATCTCGTCCTCGTCGACATACGAAAGGGAAATCTCGACTTCACGCTCAACGCCCTCGGCGGCAAGCACAACCTCGCAGATGTGCTCCACCTCCTGCGCGTCGAGCAGCGTATCGAGCTCAGCATCGTTGCTGATCAATACACTCAACGGGACTCCTTTCGGTCACGTACGCGCTTCTCGCGCACATCATCATAAGTATCGTATGCCTCGACGATACGACCCACCAGGGCATGGCGCACCACGTCGGCACGCTCGAGGTGCGAAAATGCGACATCATCGACACGGCCCAAAATCTTCTCGACATCCGCCAAGCCGCCACGACGACCCACCAGGTCGCGCTGGCTCAGGTCGCCGGTAATCACGAACTTGGAGTTGAACCCAAGGCGTGTCAGGAACATCTTCATCTGCTCGGGCGTGGTATTTTGCGCCTCGTCGAGCACCACGAAGGCATCGCTCAGCGTGCGGCCGCGCATGTAGGCAAGCGGGGCGATCTCGATCACGCCGCGCTCCATAAGCTCATCGGTGCGCTCGCGATCCATCATGTCAAAAAGGGCGTCGTAAAGCGGACGCATGTAGGGATCGATCTTTTCCTCGAGGGTGCCGGGCAAAAAGCCCAGATTCTCCCCCGCCTCGACAACCGGACGCGTCAAGATCAGACGGCCCACCTCGTGACGCTTGAGCGCGGCAACGGCGAGCGCCATAGCCAGATAGGTCTTACCGGTACCGGCAGGACCCAAGCCAAACGTGATGGTATGCGAGCGGATGGCATCCACATAGCGCTTTTGCCCGAGCGTCTTGGGGCGAATGACGCGGCCGCGATACGAAAGCAGCACGTCATCGCAAAGCGACGTAGCCTCGTGCTCACCGTCGCGCAAGACGGCCAGGCAGCGAGAGACATCGTCGGCAGACAGCGTGCGCCCGGCGGCCGCCTCGCGAAAAGCGTGCTCGAAAAAGCGCGCCACGAGTTCGACCTCGTCCGGGTCGCCGCTCACGGAGATGCTATCGCCACGGGCGACCACATGGGCGCGAACCAAGCTCTCAAGCGCACGAAGGACGCCGTCGCCGGCGCCCAAAACGCGCGAGGGATCAATTCCCTCGGGAACGGTAAGTCTAATCTTCGAGGCTTCCATGAACCTCCCTGCGTGCATGGACCAAGCCGGAATCATCGACTCCGATGATAGCAACATCGAGCAGGCACGGGGCTGTAAGTCCACAGGTATCGTCAAGACGGGCATGATGGAACGAGCCGAGCGTCAGGTTGTCACCATACTCGAGCACGGCACGCTCGACCGTGCCCACGCGACGACGAGCGTCGGCAATAGCGAGCTCCTGTGCGGCGGCCCGCATACGGCGGCTGCGCTCGGCCATAACCTCGGGTGGCACCTGGTCGGGCATGTCGGCAGCAAGGGTACCGGGACGCTTGCTGTAGCGGAACACGTGCATACGCGAGAAACCCACACGGCGGCACAGCGCCAGCGATTCCTCGAACTCCTCGTCCGTCTCACCAGGAAAACCGACGATGACATCGCACGAAAGGGACGCCTGGGGCAAGATGGCACGAATCATACGCACCGTGTCCTCAAAGGCCTCGGCGCTATAGGGACGGCCCATGCGATGCAGGGTCGCCGTGCAGCCGGACTGCACGGGCAGGTGCAAAAACGGGGCGATACGCTGCGGATAGCGCGCCATAACCTTAAGCAGGCGCTCGGAGATATCCATGGGCTCGACCGAGGAAATGCGCACATGCGGAATAGACGTGCGCTCCATGATGGCCTCGAGCAGCTCATCGATTTCGACGTGCTCGTCGGTCGCGCTCTTGCCATCGTAGGCACCCAGGTTCACACCGGTCAGCACCACCTCGGGCACGCCGGCCTCATGGGCCTCGCGAACTTGCTCGAGCACGGACTCGACGGGCACGGAGCGCTCGGGGCCGCGCGCCTTCCACACAATGCAATAGGTGCAGCGATGGTTGCAGCCGTCCTGAATCTTCACGCCCAGGCGAGAGCGACCGAGCGCATCGACCACCTCGCCATCGCTGCAGGCGGGAACGCTATCGGATTCGACACCCAGCACCTCGCAGACGCGCTCGGCGACATCGATCTTGGACGGTTCGGCGATTACGCGATCGGAGAGCTCCAACAACTCCTCGGGATGCAGGTTGACGACGCAGCCGGTTACGACCACGTAAGGCTCGCCCGGATAGGCCAGCGCATGACGGACGGCCTTACGGGTCTTGGCCTCGGCCTCGCCCGTAACGGCACAGGTGTTAATGACGATCAGATCGGCATCCTGGGGCTCCACAATAGCAAATCCCAGGCGCATAAGATCGGCAGTGATACGGTCAGACTCAACCCGGTTGACGCGGCAGCCGAGGTTGACGACGGAAATATGGGGTGCGAGCACGCGGGCTCCTTAATCGAGGATATCGTCGAGGGCACTCTTGATACGGTCGGTCACCGACTTCTTACCAGAAGCGACGTCATCGCCCATCTCATCGGCAAAAGCACGGAGCAGCTCGCGTTGCTTATTGGAAAGATTGGTGGGAACGACCACGCGCAGTTGCACGATCAGGCGGCCACGCGAACCGCCACCGCCAATGCGCGGCATGCCGTAATTATTGACGCTCACGGTGTCGCCGTACTGGGCGCCGGCGGGAACCGTCACCTTAACGACCTCGTCGGGCATAATGCCCTCGACCTCGATCTCGCAGCCGAGCGCAGCCTGCGCAATAGAGATATCGCTCACCAGGTACAGGTCGTCACCGTTGCGCTTAAAGCGCTCATGGTCGGCAACACGCACGTTGACAATCAGGTCGCCCGAGGGCTCGCCGCGAAGGCCGGCCTCGCCAAAGCCGCTCACGCGCAGCTGGCGACCGGTCGAAACGCCGGCGGGAATATCGATGTCGATCTTTTCGTGCGAAGGCGTGCGGCCCTGACCGTCGCAGGTCTCGCAGGGATGGTCGATAACCGTACCCTCGCCATGGCAGTCGGGGCAAGGCGAGGAAGACTGAACCTGGCCCAGGAACGAACGCTGAACCGTCGTGACATAGCCCGTGCCGTGGCAGCGGCTGCACTGTTTTTCGGTCGCACCGTCAGCCTTGCCCGTACCGTTGCAATCCTCGCAGGGAGCAAGGCGGTCATAGCTGATCGTCTTTTTGCAGCCGAGCGCCGCCTCCTCAAGGGTCACCGAAAGCGAGATGGCCATGTCACGTCCGCGACGACGCTCACGACGGCTGCGGGCGCCACCGCCGGCACCGCCGCCAAAGAACGACGAGAACAAGTCGTCCATGCCCATGCCACCAAAGATATCGTTGATATCGACGTAACCCGAACCACCAGGGCCGTCAGCAGTGCCGTAACGGTCGTAGTTAGCACGCTTCTGCTCATCGGAAAGAACGGAATAGGCCTCGTTGAGCTCCTTGAACTTGGCCTCGGCCTCGGGGTCGTCCGAAACATCCGGATGTACGGTACGGGCCTTCTTTAGAAACGCACGCTTAATCGTCCGCGCGTCGGCATCCTTGTCGACGCCAAGCACCTCGTAGTAATCCCTATTTTCCGACACGACCGAATCCTTCCGACTTTCATTATTGTCACAGTGCGTCCTATACCCAAGCTGGGCCGACCGCAAACAGAGGGTTTGATGTTATTGCATAGCGTAGGGCGAAAGCATGGCACGTTGCGAGCAGCTCGCGAACCAAACCGACACGAGCGCGAACATGAAGCCGTTGGCAAAACCGTTGGCAAACTGCATCGCACCGCGCTTCCACCACAGCAGACTACGATGAAGCACACCGTCCGAAAGCACCATAAACAGGCCCATGGTAAACGGAATAAAGCACATCACGGCAAAGGCCGAGAACACGCCCGAAATGGCCGACAGCACCAAAAACGGCGCCACGATGCCCATCAGGTAAAAACCGGTACGAGCTTTGCCTTCCAAGCGCTCGGCTTCAACATGGGCGCGGCCGACCAGGTCGCCGCCCGCGGCACCGTTGGTGCCAGCATGACCCATGCCGCTAATGCGGACCTCGTCGCCATCGTGCGTGCCGGCAGGAAACTCAATCGTCTGCTCGGAGGTTACACGAGTACGACCGCTGCCTCCGCAATCAGGGCAGGGGTCGGCCACGACCTTACCGGAACCGCCGCACTCGGGGCAGACCGACTGGAACGTGCCTGCACCAAACAGGAAGGACAGGTCAACGTCGATGTGGCCGCGGCCACCGCAGCTCGGGCAGGTATGGGCATGCTCAGACGAAACGGAGCCCGAGCCGCCGCAGTGACCACAAGTATCGAAGCGCGTGTAGCGGACGGTCTTGCGGGCACCGCCCTTGGCCTCCTTGGCGTCGAGTTTGATATCGACGACCACGTTGGCACCGTTCTCGGGATTGTAGGCAGCCTGCCCGCGACGCGGCTGGCCCCAGGCGCCACCAAAGGGAAAACCGCCCTCAAAGGGATTGCCATAGCCCGCGCTACCGGCGTAGCCGCCGCCATAGGGCGAAGCCGTAGGAGCGCCGGCGAAGGGGTTGCCCGAACGCATGGCGTCGTAGCGCGAACGCTTCTGCTCGTCCGAAAGCACGGCGTAGGCCTCGGAAACCTCTTTAAACTTTTCCTCGGCATCCGGCTCTTTGTTGACGTCCGGATGGAGCTTGCGGGCCTTTTGCTGGAAGGCCTTTTGAATATCACGCGAGGTGGCGTCCTTGGAGACACCCAGAATCTCGTAGTAATCTTTTTCGTTCATCGTCGCCATGCGCGGCAACCTCCTGCTCACAGCAGCGTATATATTCCGGTAATTCTACCCGAGCGGCCTAAGCTAGATCCCAAAACAGCTCGAACAGAACATTTCCATCGAGCCAGCCCAGGTGTGTCGGCGCCAGACGAGCTCGAACATGGCCCGCGAGGACGTCTGCCGAAGTGAAGGGTCCCTCATGGACCCCGAGCGTCTCGGGAACCCAAGTGGCAAGACCCAATTCGAGCGCGCGATCGCAGGCAGCTGCCAGCTCGCCCGTTGGGATGACGCAAGCCGCACGAACCAACAGGTCGGACACAATACCGCGCGTCATGCGACAAGCGAGCATCAGGTCTTCAGCCGCAGCCTCACGCTGCGACAGATATTCGGCCTCGAACGCCGTCGCGGCATCATCGTGTTGCACCAGACGCACGCGGTACGCATCGCCTCGAGAAGACACGCCGGGGAACAAACCTGCAAGACGGTCGAAATCCTCGGCGTCGAGCATGCCCGCGGCAGAACGACCAAGGCCGAGGTAGCCCCGTCCGGTCCAGTAGGCAATGTTATGGGCACACTCATGGCCGTCGAGCGCGTAGCTCGCCACCTCATACGGGTGATAGCCGGCGGCACCCAGGAGTTCGCGTGCCACGTCCATGCAGGCAGCCTGAAAATCCTCATCAGGCACGAGCGACTCATCGCGGCACGCCATGCAATAAAGGGGCGTCCCCTCCTCGAGGGTGAGCGGGTAAACCGACACATGATGCGGAGCTGCCGCCAGCACGCCATCGAGCGTGCGCTTCCAACTCGCTGTGGTCTGCCCGGGAAGTGCGCACATAAGGTCGCACGACACGTCAAGCCCAGCGTTCTTGACCGTCGCGATGGCAGCGAGCGCCCGATCGGCATCGTGAATACGACCGATGGCGGTAAGTTCGGTGTTATCGAGCGTTTGCACGCCCAGAGAGACGCGTGTGACACCAACCTTGGCAAGCGCAGCGGCAAGCTCGACAGTCAGCGACTCAGGATTGGCTTCGCAAGTAAATTCAACGGGCTTGCACCACATGGAGATACGACGGGCAAGTTTCACCAAGCGCTCCCCCGCCAGCGACGGCGTACCGCCGCCAACATAGACGGTGCGGATCTGGTCAAGAGCCCCAGCTTTGCCAAAAGCATCGAGGCGCGCGTACAACTGCTCAAAATAGGCATCGAGCACAACGCTCAGGTCGCACGGAGCAAAACTGCGCGAGTCAAAGTCGCAGTACCGGCACTTTTGAGCGCAAAACGGCACGTGCACGTACAGCGCGGTAACGGCCACCCTTAAGCCTCCAGCGGATGAGGGGGCACCGATTCGCCGGCTGCAAGTGCGGCCTCGCAGGCCACCACATCGCGCTCGATCTCATCGACCAGCGCCATAAACTCCTCGTATGTGGAACAGCGCACCACATGGGCACGCCAAGCGGCAGCATGGGGCATGCCTTTTAAGTACCAGCTTGCGTACGTACGTGCACGCGACATGAGCGGCAGGAGCTCATGCGTCAGCGTTAGGTGCTCACGCAGGGCGTCTAGGCGCTCGACGGAGCTGCGCGCCGGCACCGGTGTGCCATCGAGCGCAAGGGCGCGAGCATCACCGAACACCCACGGATTGCCGTAGATGCCGCGCGCGATAAACACCGCGCTGGCACTCGAACCTTGCAGATGCTCAGCAGCGTCCTCGGCCGAGAACACATCGCCCGAACCGATAACGGGAATCTCGACGGCGTCGGCCACCTCATCGACGACCGACCAATCGGCCTGGCCCGTGTAGAGCTGCGTGGCGCAACGACCATGCACGGCGACTGCGGCGGCACCGGCGCCTTCGAGCATCTGGGCAAACGTCGCGGCATTACGGTCCTCGGCATAAAAGCCCTTGCGGATCTTTACGGTCACGGGCACATGCGCCGCGCCCACCGCCGCCTCGACGATCTTCTCGGCCAAATCGGGCGTGCGCATAAGGGCTGAGCCCTCGCCCTTGGTGACAACCTTTCGGGCAGGACAGGCCATGTTGATATCGATGAGCGACAGGCGATCGCCCACACGCTCCTCGACGGCGGCGACGGCGCTCGCAAACTGATCGGGCTTGGAGCCAAAGAGCTGCACGCAAATCTGCTGCTCCTCGTCGGCCGGTAGCACCAGGCGCCAGGTCTTGTTGCTGGCATAGGCAAGGCCCGCCACGCTCACCATCTCGCTGTAGGCAAGGTTGGCACCGCGGCGGCGGCACATGATGCGGTAGGCAGGGTCGGTCACGCCCGCCATGGGAGCCATAAGGAACGGCTGCTCGGCATAGGCGCCCAGCAGCCGCAGACTATATTCGGAAAGCGCCATAGACCTACTCGTCCACCTTGAGGATCGCCATAAAGGCCTCCTGAGGGACCTCGACCGAGCCGATGGCCTTCATGCGTTTCTTGCCCTCTTTCTGCTTCTCGAGCAGCTTACGCTTACGCGAAATATCGCCGCCGTAGCACTTAGCAAGCACGTCCTTGCGACGCGCCTTGACGGTAGAACGGGCGATGATCTTGTTGCCGATAGCACCTTGGATGGGAACCTCGAACAGCTGACGCGGGATGATCTCCTTAAGTTTGTCGCACAGACCACGGGCCAGGCCATAGGCCTTGTCCTTATGGACGATAAACGATAGCGCGTCCACCTCGTCGCCCGAAAGCAAGATATCGAGCTTAACGAGCTCGGATGGACGGTACTCGTTGAACTCGTAGTCGAGCGAGGCATAGCCCTTGGTACGGCTCTTGAGCTGGTCAAAGAAGTCCAAGATGAGCTCGGCGAGCGGCATATCAAAGCGCATCTCGACCGACTTGCTCGTGAGATGAATCATGTCGGTAGTAATGCCGCGGTGCTCGATAGCGAGCTGCATGACGGCACCCGTATACTCGGGCGGGCAGATAATCTTGGCCTTGAGGTAGGGCTCCTCGATGCGCTCGATGCGCGTAGCCTCGGGCAGATCCTGCGGGCTGCGGACATCAATCATCTCGCCGTCAGTCTTGTAGACGTGATAGTCCACCGAGGGGCTCGTAGCAATGAGGTCAAGATTGAACTCGCGCTCCAGGCGCTCCTTGACGACCTCCATATGCAGCAGGCCCAAGAAGCCCACGCGGAAACCAAAGCCGAGCGCCACCGAGGTCTCGGGCTCCCACACCAACGACGGGTCGTTGACGTGCAGCTTATCGAGCGCGTCACGCAGGTTCTCGTAGTCCTTGTTATCGATCGGGAACAGGCCCGTATAAACCATGGGCTTGGCCTCGCGGTAGCCGGGAAGCGGCTCAGGGCAGGGATTCGACGCCCACGTGAGGGTATCGCCCACGCGAACGGCCTCGGGGTCCTTCAGGCCCGTGACCACGTATCCGACCTCGCCGACCGTGAGCGCGTCGACCGGGGTCTCGGCGGGACGCTTGACGCCCACGCCATCGACCAAAAAGTCGCCCTTTGCCTGCATCATGCGCAGGGTATCGCCCTTTTTGATGGAACCGTCAAAGACGCGGACCGTGGCGACGACGCCACGATACTCGTCGAAGTATGAATCCAGAATGAGTGCCTTGAGCGGCGCGTTCGCATCGCCCTTGGGCGGAGAGATCAAAAAGACAATGGACTCCAGCAGATCGTGGATGCCCTCGCCGGTCTTGCCCGAGACACACACGGCATCATCGGCGGGGATCGCCAGGTCATCCTCGATCTCGGTCTTAACCTCGTCGGGATGAGCCGAGGGCAGGTCGATCTTGTTGATGGCCGGCACAATGTCCAGATTGGCGTTCATGGCGAGCGTCGCGTTAGAGACGGTCTGCGCCTCAACGCCCTGCGTGGCGTCGACAACGAGCACCGCGCCCTCACAGGCTGCCAGCGAGCGCGAGACCTCATAGGTAAAGTCCACGTGGCCCGGCGTATCGATCAGATTGAACTGATACGTCTCGCCATCGTCGGCGTCATAGGACACGCGAACGGCATTGGACTTGATCGTGATGCCGCGCTCGCGCTCGATATCCATGGTGTCGAGCAGCTGCGACTCCATGTCGCGTTCGTCGACGGTATGGGTGAGTTCGAGGATGCGATCGCTGATCGTGGACTTGCCATGGTCGATGTGCGCAACGATTGAGAAGTTGCGGATGTGGGAAATGTCAATTGAAGTATTCATGCGGACTATCTTACCCGAGCGGTACAAAAAATGGAGCCTGTTCCATAAAACAGGCTCCATTTATGCGCGTAATCTGTGTGGTGTGAAATTTACAACTTAAGCGTTGATGCTGTTCACGAGCTTGGCGAGACCGGACTTGCGGTTGGAAGCCTGGTTCTTGTGGATAACATGCTTGGCGGCAGCCATGTCGAGACGCTTGGTGACGGTCTTGAGGGCAGCCTGGGCCTTCTCGGCGTCGCCCTCGGCGACGGCGGACTGAACGTGCTTGGTCAGCGTCTTGAGCTCGGACTTGACAGCCTTGTTACGCATGCGAGCTGCCTCATTGGTGCGGATACGCTTCTTCTGAGACTTGATGTTTGCCACTTCTGGAGTTCCTTTCGAGTTCCTTGCAAAAAATGTATGACACCTCTGAGACACGGTGAGGTCATGCAAGCGCCTACTATAGCACGCTCCCCCTCAAAGGGATAGAACGAATTTGTCAAATAGGCAGGTATCATCACGATTTTCTCAAGATGTTCGTAATCCAGAGCAAAAGCGCGGTCTCAGAATCGGCCGAACCCTTGAGCGCGAGCTCCACATCGACCGCACCCTCAAGCGCTGCGACGAGCTCTGCCATCGAAAAGCGACGTGCCCAGGTCAGGTGATTCTTGACCTGCCAGGACTGGAGCTTGAGCGTTGCGGCCAGCTCACGACCCTGTCCGCGCGCATCGAGCGCCTTGGCAACGATCAGCTCGCGAATGCGGCCGCACAGCAATGTGTACGTCCACACGTAGCTCTTGGAGGGCAGTAGATTGAAGAGCTCAAGCGAGCGGCGCATGTCACGTGCCGAGACCGCATTGAGAAAGTCCCAGGGTTGAACCTCGGCCGTACGTACAATCCAGCGCTCAACGTCGGCAAGCTCAATCTGGGGCGCCTCGACCATCTGGACAAGCTTAGCCAAGTCGTTATCGAGCATGCGGGTGTTCTCGCCCGAGCGCGAAACGAGCTCCTCGGCAGCCGCCGTCGAGATGGACTTTCCGTGCTGCGTCGCCATCTGCTGCACGCGACGCGGCAGCTCCCAGCGCTTGGTACCCGAGCAATCTACGATAGCCTTCTTGTCGATCTTGGCGATCGCCTTGTACAGGCGCGTGTTCTTGGCAAGCGAATCGGCGATGATGAGGCAGACCGTCGTGGGGCTGGGACTCGCCAGATAGTCGACAAGTGGCTCCGAGACCGCCTTAGCGAGCTTTGAGCAGCCATCAAGAATTACCAAGCGAAACTCGCTGCCCATCGGAAAGGTGTTAAGCGATCCGATAATGGACTCGATATCGGGGTCCTTGGTCATGTCGCGCTCGTCGAGGTTGAACTCGACCATTCCCGACTTTTCCAGACGCGCCTTCATACGCGAGACGGCGTGATCGCGCTTGACGCCGTCGGTACCGACGATCAGATATGCCGGCAGCAGACCGGTTTCGGACATTACGCTCCCCTCCCGCAGGCCTTCGTATTCGTTCCGTGCCATTCTAGCCCAGGGGCCCACCACACGCCAACGACGTCGTCACGGTCGCTGGCATCGCATCGCAAAGCCCTTTGCGGTCGGGCTGATGGTGATATCACCGTGTTCGATGGTGCATGCGAACGCACCGCCCGCTTCCTGAACGGCATCGATGCAGGCATCCGACGGATGACCGTATCGATTCCCCTTGCCGGCGCTCGCGAGGGAAAGCTCGGGTCTCAGGACGTCCAGCAACTCACCATCGACTGAAACCTTGGAGCCGTGATGCCCAAGTTTAAGGACATCGATATCCCCCACCTCCTGCACGAATTCCCGTTCTTGGTCGAGCTCGGCATCACCAGTGAGGAGCATACGCAGGCTCTTGCCTTCCTGAACATAGGAGAGTAGCAGGACAAGCGAGTCCTCATTTCCCTCGCCATCTACGGACTCGAACGGCCACATCACGCGGGCACAAAATGAGCCGATGTCGACCGTATCCCCACGGCGCACCTGCCGATACTCCACGCCAGGTCGGTTCAATACCTCAACAGGAGCATCCTCCAGCGCATCCGCCGCCACGGCAATCGTTCCGACCGAAAACCGTCCGAGCACGGCAGGCAGACCACCCCAGTGGTCCTCATCCCAATGCGTCACAAAGACGGCATCGATATGGTGCACGTTATTGCGAACCAACGCTGCTACCACGCGCTCGTCGAGCCCGCAGTCGACGAGTGCTACTGCGCCGCCCTGGCGGATAAGAATCGCATCCGCCTGGCCCACATCGAGCACCGTCACCGAAGGTGGAGCGAATCGATCCCAATAGACGTACGGAATCGCAGCCAAGAGCACCAGGCATGCAAGCCCCACCGCCATAGGACGTGCACGGGGACGCGGCCACCAGACCAGCAGAACCGCCAGCAAACACGGCACTAGGTAAATCCACATGCTATCGGGCGGCGCACTCACGGATGCACCCGGCACGGCGGCAAACAGCTGCTCGAAGAACAGCGCGCAACGGGCGGCAATCATGGGCACTACGAGCGCCCAAGTCCGCAACGGTGCCACGAGCGAAAAGGGAACCATCACGATCGACACAGCAAGCAGTACGCTCACCACCGGACCGATGACCGCATTTGCCAGCGGAGCAATGAGCGAGAACGTACCAAAGGCGGGAATGGTAATGGGAAGTGTCGCCAGTTGCGAGCACAGCGTGACGGAAAATATGTTGGCAACGCCCGATGGCACACCCAGCTCACCCAAAGCGTAGGTCGCATAGGAGCAAAAGCACAGGATCGAAAAGACGCTTGCACACGAGAGCTGAAAGCCCATCTCGAACAGCACCGTCGGCCGCAGTAGCACAAAGATGGACATGGTTACGAAGAGAGCCGATGCGCCGTGCCGGCGACGCCCCGCGCCGTTTACGACAAGCGTCGCGAACACCATGCAGCACGCGCGCACGGCCGAGGGAGAGGCGCCCGTAAAGACAGCGTAGCCCACAAGCGTTATCGCCAATATCGCCCGCTGAAGACCACGTGAGCAGCGAGTCTTTTGCAATACACCCTCGATTACAAACCCCACGATAGCCAAATGGCTGCCGGAGACGGCGATAAGATGCGCCGTTCCCGTCACCGAAAACCAATCGCCCGCCGACTGGGCGCGCAGCTCGGCCGAACGACCGCAGACGACACCGGCTATGAGTGCACGCGCCGGGTCGGTCGCAGGCGCGATGGACGCAAGCAGCCCATTTCGCAGCCGAAGCAGCGGCCCCGGAGAGCCCTCATCGACCGACACAATCCGAACGGCTTTTACCTTGCATACCTCGCCTCGGAGCACGCGCGATCGTCCATACGCATCGTTCTCAAAACGTGAAACGCGACCGATAACACGCACGTGCGCCCCGACCTTGAGCTCGCGGTCGCACGATAGGCGAACCGTTGTCAAGTTCTTACCGTCCGCGCGTGCCTCGCAGGTATAGGAATACACGTCGTCGTTTATGGATGGATCACCCTGCACGACAAACTCGAGGCTGCTTGCCGCTCGACCGTCGAGCGCCTTCGAGACGCTTAGCGCGCCCACAGCCCACCAGGCCGAGACGACCGCTCCCGCCACGAGACCAACGGACGCGGCATACAGCCACCGCTTCAAAGGGGCAAGCCGCGCACATGATAGAGCCAGCACAACAAATACCGCCGCCGCAAAGGGAATGGTCCATAGCGGCCCGACCGCCGGCGCCCGCTCCCTCAGCAGCGCATCAGCGGCCATGTTGAGCACGAGGACACAGCTCATGCACATGCCGGCACACAGGGCCATCGTCCACGGAAGCAGGGGCCGCGGAGGCATAACACGCTCGCGCTCGGTCGCACTCATACGCAGATGCAATCTTTGATTTTGGCAAGCTTCTTCTCGCCGATTCCCGACACACGCATCAGGTCGTCAACCGAGGCAAAAGCACCGTTCTTTGTCCGTTCATCGATAATCGACTGGGCCATGGAGGGACCGATGCCCGAGAGCGTCTGCAGCTCTGCCGCGCTTGCCGTATTGATGTTTACTAGGCCTGTTGCGCCACTCACGCCCGATGATGTGGAAGCCCCACCATCAACACCGGCTTCCGCAATGGACGCCTGCTGCTCCCCTACCGTTGGAACATGGATTTTTTGTCCATCAGTGACCTTAGATGCCCGATTAAGCCCCGTAACGTCAGCCTCGGGCGCCAGCCCGCCGGCGGCATCGATCGCCTGGGATACCCGTGCCCCGTCTTTGAGCCTGTATACACCAGGCGACACAACGGCGCCATCGACATCGACATAGACCTCTGCCGCGGCAGAAGCCTTAGTCGAAGAGCCTTCGGATGTCTTTCCGCTCGAAGCATCGCCGGATCCCGGCTCCACTAACGAGCCCGTACCATCAGTGCGCTCAAACGACACACCGCCGGCACCGCCGCCAAGGTTCGCCATCGCCAAGCCGCTCGCCATCGCAATGACGCCCAGCATCGCCACCACCACAGCCTTATGACCGAGCAGCTTGCCCGCCCAGCGGTCCATCTTTTTGACCCGTTCGTGTTGTTCGCGCTGCGCCATAGCATAACCTCCCAACAACATCGTGTCAGGAAAAGAGCCCTGCAACAGCCATGCTTCAAAACCGGTTTTCGCGGTCAAACCAAAAGCTGACCAAAACCTTGCACAAATCTGTCCATTTATTCAGGCACACGTCAGCAAATGAACACTTAGCCGCAAAATGCCCAGATAGCAAAAGACCGACGATGCAGGCGCATCATCGGTCTATGCACAAAATTACTCGTGATCTTGGTAAATCTCACGCGGAGCAAGCTCCGAATGTTTGCGTTTTAAGGTCTTAGGGGCCTTATACGTGTTGCTCTCGAAGTCGATGTACTCGGTCTGCTTGAGCAGGCGCTCGATCATCTCCTCGTGATCGAACAGCTCCCAGGCCTCATGCACGGCATCGAGTTTAGCGTGCGTCTCGGGACGGCGCGGCATAAACAGCGTGCAGCAGTCGGGAGCGGCCTCAGTCGAGATATCGAACGTACCGATCTCCTCGGCGCGCGCGATGATCTCCTGCTTGTCCGAACCGATGAGAGGACGGAACACGGGGATCTTCACGGCCTCGTTAACGGCCATGATATTCTCAAGCGTTTGGGAGGCAACCTGCCCAAGCGATTCGCCCGTCACGATGGCCTTGGCGCCCTCGATGTGTGCAATGTGCTCGGCAACCGAATACATAATGCGGCGATACATGATCACGCGCAGGTTGCTGGGACAGGTGACCGAAATCTCACGCTGGCAGTCGCCAAACGGCACCACGTACAGGCGGCCGATCTGGACACCCGGCTCAAGCGCACGGATGATGTCCTGCACCAAATACTCGCTCGTATCGGGCGTCTGCGGACGACCAGAGAAATGCACCGGCACGCACACCGCGCCGCGACGCGCGAGCATCCAGGTCGCCACCGGAGAATCGATACCCGACGACAGCAGCGTCACGACCTTGCCGGCAGAACCAACCGGCAGACCGCCCACGCCGCGCTCGGAGCGCGCATACACATAAACGCTACCCTGGACCACCAGTACGTGCACCATCGCATCGGGGTCGTGCATTTGAACCTTTTTATCGGGGAAGGCCTCACACAGCACCTCGCCCACCTGACGATTGATGTCAATCGAGGTGAGCTCATAGTCAGTATTGGAGCGCTTGGCGTGCACCTTAAACGAATCGAAGGAACCAAACTCGCGCAGCGCCTTCACGGCGGCGGCACAGTACTCCTGAGGGTCGCGATTGGTGTGATACGCCAAAGACACGCGAGCAACGCCGGGAACGGTGCGAATGACACGCGCCGCCTCATCGGCCTGATGCTCGTTAAAGGTCACGAGGATATAACCGGAAATTCGAGACACGGCATTCACGGAAAAGGCGGCCAAGGCCGCCTTGATGTTATCCATGAGGATATGCTCAAAATGTGCGCGGTTCTTACCCTTCAGTCCAACCTCGTGATAGTGGACCAGGCAGACGCGAGCCGCCATTTAGGCTTCAGCAACCTTGTGGCCGAGCGCCTTCTCGTAACGGGCCTCGTCGTAAGAGATGTCGCCGTCGACAATCTCGTCCATAGCCATCGAGATGGTATCGGCACCGGAAAGCCCAATGGTGATGTCATCGACATCCTGGACGGCAAGCACACGGTTGTGCTGGCCACGCAGCATGCTATTGATGTCGCAGGCGCGCTTGGAGGCAAGCGAAGCGAGCAGGAAGCGGTTGTGATCGGTCTTCTCCAGAAGATCGTCAATGCAAGGCTTTACAACGGACACGGACCTCAGATCCTTTCATGCATATCGAGAACGCGAACGAGCTCATCGGTCGCGCGGTCGAGATCGTCATTAACCACTACGTCGTCGTAGCGGTCGGCAAGGGCAAGCTCATCGGCGGCGTTTGCCATACGCAGCTCAATCGTCTCGGGCGTCTCGGTACCGCGACCGACTAGACGCTCGCGAAGCACCTCGAGCGAAGGCGGCTTGATAAAGATCAGCACGGCCTCGGGGAAACGCTCCTTCACCTGCAGGGCACCCTGGACATCGATCTCCAAGATGAGAGACGAACCAGAGGCGAGCTTGGACTGAACCTCGCTCACCAACGTGCCGTAGCAGTTACCGTGGACCTCGGCCCACTCAACAAACTCACCGTTTGCCACGCGGCGGTCGAACTCCTCACGCGTCAGGAAAAAGTAGTTGACGCCGTCGACCTCACCTTTGCGTGGTGCTCGCGTGGTAGCCGAAACCGTCAGGCCCAGGTTCGAGCGGCGCTCGCGCACACGAGTGACGAGCGTACCCTTCCCTGCGCCTGACGGTCCAGAAATCACAAAGAGCTTGGAATCCTGAGCGCTCACTTATTTGGTCAGCTGCTCGAGGAGCTGCTCGCGCTGACGGACACCGAGGCCCTGGACGCGACGGGTAGCGGAGATACCGAGCTCCTCCATGATCTTGGCGGCCTTGGCCTTGCCATAACCGGGGAGAGACTCGATGAGGGTGGAAACCTTCATGCGGGAAGCAATGGGGTCATCGGAGTTGAGCACGGACTCGAGGGACTTCTCGCCCTTCTTGATCTGCTCGCGAAGCTCAGCGCGGGCGTGACGTGCGGCAGCAGCCTTCTCAAGAGCCTGCTTGCGCTGCTCATCGGTAAGCTGAGGGAGTGCCATTCGAACCTCCAAATAGTTGGGTTATATCTGATTCAATAATTGGCATTTTAGCACGTAGAACGTACAAAATGCCCAATCGCGGCTCCATAGGTTAGACGATACCCGCAAAAAGTGCAATATACTGCGCCCAAAGTTAAGCCCCTGGCCTGCGATTCCACACAAAGGATGGGAAAGTTTACGCAGGCACAGGGGTTATTTTGTGCTAATAAGACCCAAAAGTGGTGACTTAGGGGAATCTTTTACGCGACGTTTTCGACCAGCTCGGCGACGATGGCGTCAAAGGCGGCAACCGGATCGTCGGCACCGGTGATGGGACGGCCCACCACAATGTGGCTTGCGCCACGCTCGATAGCCTGGGAAGGCGTCGCCACGCGAGACTGGTCACCTAAGGCGGCACCCACCGGACGCACACCCGGAGTCACGATAAGGGCATCGGGACCCAGCAGCTCACGCATGTCGTGAGCCTCCATCGGCGAGCACACGATGCCATCGATGCCGTTGGCCTGAGCGAGCTTTGCCAGGCGGGCGGCCTCCTCGGCCACGGGCGACTCGACGCCGATCTCGCTCAAGGCATCCTGATTCATGCTCGTGAGCACGGTGATGGCGACGAGCTTGGCGCGGTCCTCGCGCGCCTCCTCGGCACCCTCGCGGCAGGCAGCGAGCATGGCGCCCGAACCCAAGCCGTGAACCGAGAGCAGGTCGGCACCGGCAAGCGAGGCCGAACGGGCGGCACCGCGAACCTGATGCGGAATATCATGGAACTTAAGGTCAAGGAAGACCTTAAAGCCCAGGTCCTTAAAGGTCTTGACGATCTCGGGGCCCTCAGCGTAATAGAGTGTCATGCCAACCTTGAGCCAGGCGGCATGGCCCGAAAGCTCGTGGGCAAGCTCGAGCGCACGCTCACGGTCGCAGTCAAGAGCGACGATAACACGGTCGCGGGCATCGGTCTCTAGCATTCGAAAGCACCTACCAGTTCGTTGATGTCCTTTACGCCCTGGGACTCGGCCCAGGCCTCGAGCTCATGCGCGATCTTGAGCGAAGCGCACGGATCGACGAAGTTGGCCATACCGACCGACACGCAGGTGGCACCGGCCAGGATAAACTCAGCCGCATCCTCGCCGGTCATGACACCGCCGACACCGTTGATGGGGATATCGACGGCCTGGGCAACCTCCCAGACCATGCGGACGGCGATGTGGTGGCACAGCGGGCCCGAAAGGCCGCCCTTGGGCTTGGCCACGCGGGACTTGCGGGTATGGACGTCGATGGCCATGCCCTGGATGGAGTTGATAACCGAAAGGCCGTCGGCGCCGGCAGCCTCGAGGGCCTTGGCGATCTCGGCGACGTTGACCGGCGCCATCTTCACGAACAGCGGCTTATCGGTCACCTTGCGGCAGGCAGCCATAACGGAAGAGGCGCCCTCGGGTGTGGAGCCCATGGCGGCACCGCCGGCGGCGATATTAGGGCAGCTCACGTTGATCTCGTAGCCGGCAGCCCAGGGGCACAGCTCGACATACATCTCGAGTGCGCGGACAAACTCGTCAACGGAGTGGCCGGCAACCTGACAGATGACCTGGCAGCCGTCCTTGGACAGCTGTTCGAGCCACGGACCGGACTCGCGGGCAAAGGCGGCCACGCCGGGGTTCTGAAGGCCCACGGAGTTGATCATACCGCCGGGGATCTCGGCCATGCGGGGCGCGGGGTTGCCGGGCCAGGGCTCGGCAGCGCAACCCTTGGTGGTGATGGCGCCCAGCTGGGAAACATCGAAGAAATTCTGGAACTGCCAACCGTAACCAAAGGTACCGGCTGCGGTGTTGATGGGGTTCTGCATCTTGACGCCGCCGAAATCGACGGCCATGTTCACGGTACCCACTAGAAGACCACCACCTTGGAAGCATCGAACACGGGGCCGCACATGCAAGCACCCTTCATACCGTCGACCGTCTCGACATTGCAGGTGTTGCAGGCGCCAAAGCCACAGCTCATCATGCGCTCAAGCGACACCTCGCAGTACGCACCGGCCTCGGCGGCAGCGGCGGCGACCTTCTTCATCATGACAGCGGGGCCGCAGCTGGCTACGTAGTCGTAGCCGCCCTCGCCGAGCAGCTCGGCTGCCGGGTCGGTGCAAAAACCGTGCGTGCCCAGCGAGCCGTCGTCGGTGCAAACGTTGACCGTGGCGCCCAGCGCGCGGAACTCATCGATGCCCACAGCCTTGGAAGCGGTGCCAAAGCCCAGGCACACGTCGACGGCAACGCCCTGCTCGGCAAGCTTACCGGCGAGGCAGAGCACGGGCGGAACGCCGATGCCACCGGCGACGAGCAGGGCCTTCCTGGTGCCCTCGGGTACCATCCAGCCACGGCCACCGGGGCCCAGTAGGTTGGAGGTGGAGCCAGGGCCCATCTGGGACAAACGACGGGTATCGTCGCCCACGACGGCGTACCACAGCTCGACGGTGCCGGCCTCGGCGTCGGCGCGATAGAAGCTCAGGGGCACGCGAAGCAGCGAGGACGCATCGCCGGGCACGGCAATGTTCACAAACTGACCGGGCTTGAGCGCACTTGCAAGCTTGGGGGCCGAGATGACGAGCGAGAAGATGCCGTCGGCGATCTCCTGGTTCGAGACGACCTCGAAGTCGTGCATGCGTGCAGTGGAAGGTGTGGGCATAGACGCTCCAATCCCCCATGCGGTTGCATGGTCAAAACGAACAGAAAGCGCGGCACCGCAAGGGCACCGCGCACAAAAGCGATAAGGCTATGCTAGCAGATGCAGCCGTCGGCGAGCGTCTGCTTACCGCCGACAAACACATCGGTGGCACGACCGGTAAGCGTGCGGCCGGCAAAACCGGAGTTCTCGGCGCGCGACTCGTAACCGTCCTCGCCGACCGTCCAGGTGGCAGAGGGGTCGAACACGGTCAGGTCGGCAACGGAGCCCGCCTTGACCTGAACCTGGTCGAGGCCCAGGATCTCACGCGGCTTGATGGCCATGAGCTCGACCATACGGCCCATGCTCATCTTGCCCGTGTTGACCAGCTCGGTGAGCACGAGCGACAGCGAGGTCTCGAGACCGATCATGCCAAAGGGCGCAAGCTCGAACTCGCGGGCCTTCTCCCACGGGGTGTGGGGAGCGTGATCGGTGACGATAACGTCGACGGTGCCGTCGATGACGCCCTGACGGATGGCCTCGGCATCCTCCTCGGTACGCAGCGGCGGATTGACCTTGAGCGAGGTGTTGTAGGTCTCGTCCAGGTCGTTCTCGGTCAGGAACATGTGATGCGGGGTGGCCTCACAGGTAACCTGAACGCCAGCGGCCTTACCGGCACGCACGATCTCCAGGCCATGGGCGGTGGAGATGTGCTGAATGTGCAGCTTGGCACCAGTCAGCTTGGCGATCTCGATGTCGCGGGCGATCTGGAGCTCCTCGCCGGCAGCCGGCCAACCCTCGAGAGCCAGACGGGTCGAGACCTTGCCCTCGTTGATCTGGCCGTGGCCGACCAGATCCTCGTCCTGGCAGTGGCTCATAAAGACCTTGCCGAACATCTTGCCGTAGTCCATGCAGCGACGGAGCATGCCCGCACCCTGCACGCCGCGACCGTCGTCGGTGAAGGCGACGGCGCCGTGGGCGACCATATCGCCCATCTCGGACATGGCCTCGCCCTTAAGACCGCGGGTCATGGCACCCGACGGATAGACGCGGCAGTGACCGACCTCGGCAGCACGGGACTTGACGAACTCCACGACGGTGCCGTTATCGGTGACGGGATCGGTGTTGGGCATGGAGCACACACCGGTAAAGCCGCCCTTGGCAGCTGCGCGGGTACCGCTCTCGATGTCCTCTTTGACCTCGTAGCCGGGCTCGCGAAGGTGAACGTGCATATCCACCAGGCCGGGGACGAGGTACTTGCCGGAAAGGTCGCGGACCTCGGCTCCCTCGACGGCGAGATTCTCGCCGACCTCGGCGATCTTGTCGCCGTCAATCAGGACGTCAACGACACCGTCAAGCTCGACGGACGGGTCGACGACGTGGGCATTCTTAAGAAGCAAGGCCATTATCGGCACCTCCAAGCAGCAGATACAGGATAGCCATACGCACGCAGATACCGGCGTAGACCTGCTCCAGGATGACGGAGCGTTGCGGGTGGTCGGCCATATAGGAGTCGAACTCGACGCCGCGGTTGATGGGGCCCGGGTGGCAGATGATTGCGTCGGGCTTCATGAGCTTCTCGCGGTCCTTGGTCAGACCGAAGAGCTTGTGGTACTCACGAATGGTCGGGAACGGGGCACCCTCGAGGCGCTCCTGCTGCACGCGCAGCATGTAGACAACGTCCAGCTCGGGCAGGACAGAATCGAGATCGCTCGTCACGTGGTCGCAGCCCAGAACCTCGGGCGCCGGCGGCAGCAGCGTGCCGGGGGCGACGGCGTAGGTCTCGCAGCCCATGATCTTAAGGGCGGGAATCAGCGAGCCGCAGACACGGGAGTGTGAGATATCGCCGACGACGGCGACCTTCAGACCGTGGAAGTCACCCTTATGCTCCCAGATGGTGTACAGGTCGAGAAGGGCCTGCGTGGGGTGGTTGTGCTTGCCGTCACCGGCGCAGATGACGCTCGCGGGCGAGTTCTGCGTGACGATGTAGGGAGCACCGGCGTGCTTATCGCGCACGACGATGCAGTCGATCTTATAGGCGTTGAGGGTCTCGACGGTGTCGACGAGGCTCTCGCCCTTGACCGTAGAGGTCGAGGAGCCGCCAAAGTTAAGGCTATCGGCCGAAAGGCGCTTCTCGGCAAGCTCGAAGGAGCTGCGGGTGCGCGTCGAGGGCTCGTTGAACATGTTGACGATGGTCTTGCCCTTGAGCGTGGGGACCTTCTTGATCGCACGCTCGTTGACCTCGGAGAACGCCTTGGCGGTCTCGAGGATGAGCTTGATGTCCTCTTCGGAGTACTCGGTAATGTCGATCAGGTGCTTATGGTTGAACGCCACGGTACTACTCACCTCCCAGCGGCGCAGAACCCACGTGGGAGCCCGGCGCGACGTCGTTGATCTCGACGGCGGTGTGGCCGTCGACTTCCTTCATATATAGATGCACGTTCTCCTCATGCGACGAGGGAACGTTCTTGCCGACAAAGTCCGGCGAGATGGGGAGCTCGCGGTGGCCGCGGTCAACGAGGACTGCCAACTCAATGCGGCTCGGACGGCCCAGGTCCATGACGGCGTCGAGAGCGGCGCGGATGGTACGGCCCGTATACAGGATGTCGTCCACCAGCACGACGCGCTTGCCGTCGACGCTAAAGGGAATGTTGGTGGCGTGGATCGCGGGAGCGAAATTGGTCGCATAGTCATCGCGGTAGAAGCTGATGTCGAGGCTGCCGAGCGGAACTTCGACGCCCTCGATCTCCTTGATCTCCTCGGCGAGCTTCTTAGCCAGAAGGTCGCCGCGCGTGACGATGCCGACCAGAGCGAGGTCTTCACAGCCCTCGTTGCGCTCGAGAATCTCGTGCGCGATGCGGGTCATCGCTCGATTGACGGCGGTCTCGTCCATGATGACCGCCTTGGGGGAAGTCGTGCCCATCGATCTCCTTCCTCACATGTCTTGACTGCTGACACAGTCAAAAAAATAGATGCCCGACCGCTTAAAGCGGACCAGACACCCACAGGAAGGGCTGCTCTTTGGCAGCTATGTAATTCCATGTGGGTATCTCGTACCCCTTTAATGGTCAAGGGATAGTGTAGCCAACCTCGAGCTTAATTGCGAGCATAAATACAGAGCAATCCGTAAACGGAGCCCAATGCTCCATAAACCTATATATATTTGTGGGACGAGCTTGAAAACGCACGCACGAGCTGGCATAATCCCCTCTGCTGCACGCAAATCGGATCTACGTCCAGGGCCGTGGCGTGGGCACTATCGCCAAAAGAGGAATATCTCTGTGTAGATTGCGCACAGGGAGCGACTTCTGTGCTATAGTTCAGGCTTGTTTGTTAACGCGACATGTTCGTTTGTCGCCCAAGGAGGGTCAGTTATGTCCAAAGTTTGCGAAGTTTGCGGTAAGCACCCCGTTGCCGGTCGCTCCATCAGCCACTCTCACCGCGTCACCAACCGTAAGTTCCGCCCCAACATCCAGCGCGTCTACGTCGTCGTCGATGGTCACCGTCGCAAGATGAACGTTTGCTCCACCTGCCTCAAGTCCGGCAAGGTTGCGCGCTCCTAAATAAGGTCTTACCAACAAGTACCTCGGACTCTCCGGGTCAAAGACCTCGCGTTCATATAGAACTTACCAAAGGCGCCCTCCCCTACGGAGGGCGCCTTTTTGCACTCATTGGGGACAGACTTATATGAGGGTTTGCAGATGTCAAAGGGATCATAGCGCAGCTGGTATGCCTTGTAACTAACGGTACGCCTCGAGCGAGTCGGACGCACCTTACACGGGATTGAAATGGATGTAATCGAGTAGCTGCACCGCCTGTGTGTCCGACTCAACCGCGACCCGCGAATAGCGATTATCAAACAGATGTCCCGTTTTCCCATTGAAATACTCATGAGAGTCTGTCCTCAATGAGCGGGGCGATGCAGCAGGCAGATAGATTTAGTTGAAACGGTTCATTTGATTGAAGCGTTTTAGTTTGTCTTTTACGGGAATCTGCCCGTTCACCGAATTATTTCTTGCTATCATGCATCTTGTAGGGTAAATCTCCGATCGCAAGGAGACACAAATGGTGAAAAAGTCACCGGAAAACACTACTCCCGCCATCGTGGACAACGTGGAGGCGCTTGAGGCCAAACTCAAATCTATGCGTGAGGCCCAGGCTAAATTCGCTGAGTACACTCAGGAGCAGGTAGACAAGATCTTCTACGAGGCTGCTATGGCCGCCAACAAGGCTCGTATTCCTTTGGCCAAGCTCGCCATCGAGGAGACCGGCCGTGGCGTTCTCGAGGACAAGGTCATCAAGAACCACTACGCCGCTGAGTACATCTACAACGCTTACAAGAACACCAAGACCTGCGGTGTCATCGAGCGCGACGACGCTTACGGCATCACCAAGGTCGCCGAGCCGATCGGTATCGTTGGCGCTGTCATCCCGACCACCAACCCGACCTCCACGGCCATCTTCAAGACGCTCATCTGCCTGAAGACCCGTAACGCCATCATCATCTCCCCGCACCCGGCAGCCGCCAAGTGCACCATCGCCGCCGCCAAGCTCGTTCTCGACGCAGCTGTCAAGGCCGGTGCTCCTGAGGGCATCATCGGCTGGGTCGACAAGCCGTCCATCGAGCTGACCAACATGGTCATGCGCGACGTCGACATCATTCTCGCAACCGGTGGCCCGGGCATGGTCAAGGCTGCTTACTCCTCCGGTAAGCCCGCACTCGGCGTCGGCGCCGGCAACACCCCGGTCATCATCGACGATACCGCGGACATCAAGCTCGCCGTCAACTCCATCATCCACTCCAAGACGTTCGACAACGGCATGATCTGCGCTTCCGAGCAGTCCGTCACCGTCCTCGACTCCATCTACAAGGATGTCAAGGCTGAGTTCCAGCGTCGCGGCTGCTACTTCGTCAAGCAGGGTGCCGAGATGGACGCCCTGCGTGCCGCCATGTTCAAGAACGGCGCACTCGATCACCGCATCCCCGGCATGGCTGCCGCCAAGATCGCCGAGCTCGCCGGCATCGAGGTTCCCGCCAATACCAAGATCCTGATCGCCGAGGTCACCTCCACCGATCCCGAGAAGGAAGAGTTCTCCCACGAGAAGCTCTCCCCGGTCCTCGCTATGTATCACGCCAAGGACTTCCAGGAGGCCGTTGACAAGGCAGAGCACCTCGTCCTCGCAGGTGGCCCGGGCCACACCGCCTCTCTCTACGTGCACCCGGCACAGAGCGAGAAGATCGCTAAGTTCCAGCACGTCATGAAGGCCTGCCGCATCGTCATCAACACCCCGTCCTCGCACGGCGGCATCGGTGACCTCTACAACTTCGGCATGAAGCCGTCTCTAACCCTGGGCTGCGGCTCCTGGGGTGGCAACTCCGTCTCCGAGAACGTTGGGGTGAAGCACTTGATCAACGTCAAGACCGTGGCAGAGCGCCGCGAGAACATGCTGTGGTTCCGCGCACCCGAGAAGGTCTACTTCAAGAAGGGCTGCACGCCCGTCGCACTCGACGAGCTCGGCAACGTAATGGGCAAGAAGCGCGCCTTCATCGTTACCGACCAGTTCCTCTTCAAGAATGGCAACACGCGTGCCATCGAGGCCAAGCTCGATGAGATGGGCATCGCTCACGACTGCTTCTACGACGTTGAGCCCGATCCCTCCCTGCAGTGCGCACGTCGCGGCGCCAAGCAGATGACGCTCTTCGAGCCGGATGTCATCATCGCCGTCGGCGGCGGTTCCGCAATGGACGCCGGCAAGATCATGTGGATGATGTACGAGCACCCCGAGGCGAACTTCGAGGACATGGCCATGGACTTCATGGACATCCGCAAGCGTATCTTCACCTTCCCCGAGATGGGCAAGAAGGCTTACTTCGTCGCCGTCCCGACCTCTTCGGGCACTGGCTCCGAGTGCACGCCGTTCGCCATCATCACCGACAAGGAGACCGGCATCAAGTGGCCGCTCGCCGACTACGCGCTGCTCCCCAACATGGCTATCGTCGACGCCGACAACTGCATGACCGCCCCGAAGGGCCTCACCGCAGCTTCCGGTATTGACGTCATGACCCACGCCATCGAGTCCTACGTCTCCATCATGGCTTCCGATTACACCAAGGGCCTCTCCGAGCGCGCCGCAAAGCTCGTCTTCGAGAACCTCCCGAGCTCCTTCACCAACGGTGCCAAGGATCCGCACGCTCGCGAGGAGATGCACAACGCATCCTGCATGGCCGGTATGGCATTCGGTAACGCCTTCCTGGGCCTCAACCACTCCATGGCCCACAAGCTCGGCGCTTTCCACCATCTGCCCCACGGCCTCGCAAACGCAGTCATCCTGACCCGCGTCATGCGTTACAACGCCGCCGAGGCTCCTGTCAAGATGGGAACCTTCTCTCAGTATCCTTACCCCAACGCGCTGCACAACTACGCCGAGATGGCTCGTTACTGCGGCATCGACGGCAAGGACGACCGTGAGGTCTTCGAGAACTTCATCACCAAGCTCACCGAGCTCTGCGACTTCATCGGTGTCAAGCACACCATCGCTGAGTACGGCGTTGACGAGAAGTACTTCCTCGACACCCTCGACGAGATGACCGAGCAGGCATTCAACGACCAGTGCACCGGCGCTAACCCGCGCTACCCGCTCATGAGCGAGATCAAGGAGCTCTACCTGGACGCCTACTACGGCCGAGAGCCTCAGGATTACGCCGTCTGCTAGTTCTAGCACGGTTTTTAACGGCGGGGGTGCACGGGTGTTTCACACACCCCCGCCGTCGCTTCTATCGCATCGTTGAAAGGATGCAACCATGCTGCTACCCGATTCCAAGACCGAGCTCGTCCGCCGTGGCAACAAGGTCGTTTACGACCTGGGCGACAAGATCGTCAAGGTCTTTAACGAGACCAAGCCCGTCTCCGACGTGTTCAACGAGGCTTTGAATCTTGCCCGCATCAATGAGTGCGGCATCCGCAGCCCCAAGGCTCTCGAGGTTTCCCAGCTCGAGAACGCCAACGGCTGGGCGCTCGTGACCGAGAAGGTTCCGGGCACTACCCTTGCCGAGAAGATGACTGCCGAGCCCCAGCGCTTTGGTGAGTACCTCGAGATGTTCGTCGACCTCCAGATCGAGATCCACGGCTACACCTCCCCGCTGCTTAACCGTCAGCGCGACAAGTTCGCCCGCATGATCGACAGCCTTGATCAGCTCAATGCCACCACGCGCTACAACCTTCAGGAGCGTCTGGACGGCATGACCAAGGAGTTCAAGGTCTGCCACGGCGACTTCAACCCTTCCAACGTCATCGTCGGCGACGATGGCCAGCTGTACGTCTGCGACTGGGCACACGCCACCCAGGGCTCCCCTGCTGCCGACGTTGCCACCACCTACCTGCTCTTTGCCCTCAACAGCAAGGATCAGGCCGAGGCCTACCTGGAGCTCTACTGCGACCGCGCCGACATGCCCATGCAGGTCGTGCGTCAGTGGACGAGCATCGTCGCCGCATCCGAGCTCGCTCGTAAGCGCAACGTGAACGATGAGTTCCTGAAGAACTGGATCGACGTCGTCGATTATCAGTAATATCTGAGCGATTCGCTTCGCATCGGAGGCACAAAGAAAACCCCGCAGCTCATTTGGGCTGTGGGGTTTTCTGTTACCCGTCGAGCTGATTCACGCAACAAAAAGGACTGCCCCGCTTCTCATCCTAAGAGAGATACGGGGCAGTCCTGTAATTGCATCTAATAGCAGAAACGTCGATTAGCGACGGGCAGCCTTCACCAGCTCGGCAACCTTGGCGACGACCTCGTCAATCGCCACGTCCTCACGCTCGCCGGTAGCACGGTCCTTGAGCTCCACCGTGCCATTCTTGAGGCCGCGCTTGCCCAGAACGACCTGATACGGGAAGCCCATAAGGTCGTTGTCCGCAAACTTAAAGCCGGGGCGCTCGTCGCGGTCATCCACGACAACCTCGATACCCTCGGCACACAAGCCCTCGACGATTTGGTCGCAGACGGTCGCGCACTCCTCCTTCTTGGGATCGAGCGGAATCACCGCGACCTCGTACGGAGCGACAGAGACCGGCCAGACGATGCCGTGCTCGTCATTGTGCTGCTCCACGACGGCAGCGAGCGAGCGGGACACGCCCACGCCGTAGCAACCCATGATGAGCGGCTTCTCCTTGCCGTCCTCGTCCATAAAGGTGGCACCCATGGCCTCGGAATACTTGGTACCCAGCTGGAAGACCTGGGAGACCTCGATGCCGCGGGCAGCAGAGAGCGGCTTGCCGCAGTGCGGGCAGGGATCGCCGGCAACGACGGTGACCAGGTCAGCCCACTCATCGACGGTAAAGTCGCGCTCGGGACAGGCGCCGGTAAAGTGATAATCGACCTCGTTGGCACCGCAAGCCCACTGCTTGGACTCGCGCAGGCTCTCGTCGCAGACCAGACGAATACCCTCGGGCAGGTTAACCGGTCCGATAAAGCCCTTATGCAGACCGTAAGTCTGGAGCTCCTCGTCGGTCATCATGCGATAGCCCTTGCCAAAGACATGCTCGGCCTTGCAGTCGTTGAGCTCATGATCGCCCGGGACGATGGCCACGACGGGCTTACCTTCGGCATCGATCAACGCCAGCGACTTGCGCGTGCCGTTCTCGGGGAACCCAAAGAACTTAGCAACTGCCTCAATGGTGCCCATGCCCGGAGTCTCAACCTTGGTGAGCGTACCGTCACCAGGACCCTCGGTCACGACGACCTTGGTGCTTGCCGCCTCGTCATCGGCAGCAAAACCGCAATCGTCGCAGTAGACGAGCGAAGCCTCGCCGGCGTCGGCCAAAGCCATGTACTCGACGGAGGTATCGCCACCGATCTCACCGGAGTCGGCAACAACGGGCAGGGCCTTGATATAGCAGCGCTCGCAGATGTTAGCGTAGGCCTGCTTCATCTTGTCATACTCCTCCTGCAGGCTCTCCTGCGTGGCGGAGAAGCTGTAGGCGTCCTTCATGATGAACTCGCGACCGCGCATCAGGCCAAAGCGGGGGCGGAACTCGTCGCGGAACTTATCCTGGATGTGGTAGAGGTTAACGGGTAGCTGCTTGTAGGAGCGCAGCTCATTGCGCACCAGGGCCGTGACGGTCTCCTCGTGCGTGGGGCCCAGGACGAACTCGCGACCGTGACGGTCGTCAAAGCGCACAAGCTCCTTGCCATAGGCGTCGATGCGGCCGGACTCACGCCACAACTCGGCATCGACCATGATAGGCATCATAAGCTCCTGGGCGCCGGCGGCGTCCATCTCGTCGCGCACGATGTTCTCGATCTTGCGAATCGAGCGCCAAGCAAGCGGCAGATAGGAATATAGACCGGCGGCCTCCTTGCGGATCATGCCGGCACGGAGCAGCAGACGGTGGCTGGCGAGCTCAGCGTCCGCCGGATCCTCTTTAAGCGTCGGCGCATAAAGCTTAGACATATACATTGCTCGGGTCATTTATTTCTCCTCAATAAGCTTGTCGACCTCGGCCATAAGCGCGTCGACAATTTGGTCCTCAGCTACTTTACCAATGATCTGGCCATGCGAAAAGAGCAAGGCCTGACCACGTCCGCAAGCAACGCCCAGATCGGCATCAGAAGCCTCGCCGGGGCCATTAACGGCACATCCCATCACAGCGATCGAAAGCGGCGCGGAGTAGTTCTTAAGCCGCTCGGTAACCTCCTCGGCAATGGGAATAAGGTTAACCTGGCAGCGGGCGCATGTGGGGCACGAGACAATCTCGGGGCCACGGCGACGCAGGCCCAACGACTGCAGAATACCCCAGGCAACCGGCGGCTCCTCAACCGGATCGGCTGTGAGCGACACACGCATGGTGTCGCCAATGCCTTCGGAAAGCAAGATACCCAAGCCTACAGAGCTCTTGATGGTGCCCTGGAGCTTGGTCCCCGCCTCCGTCACGCCCAGGTGAAGCGGAACGTGGGGAATCTCACGCGACAGGGCACGATAGGTATCAAGCGTCGTTTGCACGCTATGGGCCTTGGCCGAAAGCACAATGTTCGTAAAACCGCGGTCCTCAAAGTGCTTGACGAAGCGCTCGCTCGACATCACGAGCTTTTCGGGCTGCGTGAGGTCGTCGCGCTCGGCGATATCCTGCTCGAGCGAACCGGCATTGACGCCGATACGAATCGCGCATCCAGCGGCGCCCGCGGCATCGATCACGGCATCGACCTTAGCCCAATCGCCGATATTGCCGGGATTGATGCTGTCTCTTATACA